>JADFHV010000011.1 GCA_022566975.1 Chloroflexota bacterium | reverse complement strand
CCCGGCACATGACCTGGGTCAGGATAAATCCCGACGCGCCGACCAGCGAGCCGGCAATGATGAGCACATTATTGCTGAGGACAAAGCCTGTCGCCGCCGCCGCCAGCCCGGAGCAGGAGTTCAGCAGCGCGATCACTACCGGCATGTCCGCTCCCCCGATAGGGATCGTGAAGAGTACGCCATAGGCGGCGGCCGCCGCCGTCAGAGTCCAGAAGGCCCAAACCGCGCTGGGGTTGTAGATGTGAAGCTGGTGGGGATTGGACGAGACCATAATGATCCTGTCCAGTTGTCTACTGTATTCGGCATCAGCCGCGCGATACCCCAAGACCCTAATGGCCCCAGGAGTAGGCGCGAGTGCCGGCACTGCAGCGGGCGCCGCTGGTCGCGGAGATGTCGGCGCCTGCGCTTGGGCACGACTGACTGGGGGCTCTAGCGTGGGGGTCGGAAAGGGTGTGGTCGTCGGAATCGGGAGAGCAGCTGGAGCCTCCTCGTCTCTTGCTCCGCGGTCCGTACCCCCAGTGGCAAACACTACTCCGCCTATTGCGGCGGCCACGACTGCTACCAACGCGATGGCGACTAGGAGTACGGGGGACCGCCGTGCCCTGGGAAGCGCCAACACCTGTCAGTAGGCAACCTTGCCCTCCTTCTCTACGAAAAACTGCTCTTGCCCCGGCGCGCCTCGAAAGTCGCCAGCCGGACGGAACGACATGGTGACGACGTAGTAGTCCTCCCCTTCCTCCTGCTCCGCCACTTCGAAGACCATCCGGGCCCCGGAGAAGCGACTCCCATAGTCACTGGGCTCGTCCCTGGCAGCCTGCATCGCCACCACCCGCGCCTGCTCCAGGGAGATGTAACCTAGGGCCTCGCCCTCGGGCGTGAAGGCGTCGAACTTGTCTTCCTTCTTATCATCGTCTTCGACCATCAGGATGACCTAACGCTCATCAGCCTGCAGTAACGGCGCCAAAAAGAGAGGTGACGAGATTCCATGCGTAGCGTACCCCTGCATCATGGGTACTGGGTGGCGCGCAGCTGAGACCAGGGCAACTGTTGCGGTCGCAGCCGGGCCACAGGCCCGGCACTGCATCGCACATCCATGCCCCCCACGCTGGTGCGGCGAGTGTAGCAGCGCGCTGGAGGCCGGTCAATCGGGCCAGCAGGGATGAAAGCTGGTCGCAAGTCTCTCCTGCGGACCCTAGCCTGCTCGGGGGTGTTTTGCGTGTGATCTGGCCAGTCTATATTGTCGCCAGCCAAAGGCACAGCCTTGCCTCAAAGATTCTGGGGTTGAGGGGTTGCAGGGAGCATAGCCCTGCGGCCCGCCTCCGAGGAGGACCCGGTCCCCCTTAGGCAGGACTGGCTTGCGTGAGGGGGACGTTCTGAGCGCTGTACAGGCGATGGGCGTAGATCAGGAAGGTCAGTATCAGGCCTCCATAGAGCAAGCCACCGAGCACATCGCTGGGCCAGTGAGCGCCTAGGTAGACCCTTGAGATGCCTATTAGCAAGATCAATGACGCTGACGAGACCCGCATGAGCAGCGCAGCCCATCTCCAGGGCACCAGGCGAGGCGCTAGATAGAAAAGGAGTCCGAACAGCAACACGGCAGTAAAGGCGTGCCCGCTGGGAAAGCTCAGGCTGTCCTGGCTCCTCCACACCGTAACCAGGTCCTCCGAGGGACGTGGCCGGTCTACTATGAACTTCAAGACCGGTCCGATTCCAAAGCTGAGCACGGCGGCCGCTATAGCGACGCAAGCCCCAGGTTGCCTCCTCCACAGGAACAACGCCATAAACACGGCTGCGATTGTTACGAGGAAGGGTGTCTGGCCAACGAAAGACACGCCCTCCATGACCTCTTCCCAGGAGCCGGCCCGAATGCTCTGGACAGCCCTGGCCACGAAGAGGTCGCCTGTAAAGCGGTCTTTGACGGCAGCAGCGACAGAGAGAAGCGCTACCAGCGGCAAGACGATAAAGTGAAGTCTGAGTTGCACGCTGAGTCCTTAAGCAGAGACGCTGTCGGGGCCTCCCGGTACGTAACTGAGGATGGTTGTCGGGGATAACTATGCGACCCGACTGCGTGTACCGGTGGCAGGCTAAACCGAGACCAGCCCCTTTTCGCGCTTGGCCGCTGCGCGGGCCTTGAGCTTTCGCTGGAGTCCCTTGAACTCCGACCCGTCACCCGGGTCTTTCATGTACCCACAGTGCAGACACTGGACATACTCGCCGTATACATCCCTATCAAGTACGACGGCTCCTGTCTGGCAGCGCGGGCAAGATTTCAACCAGATCGTCTGGTCCCTGTTCAGCATATTAGGGAGGGATAGGGCGGCGTGCGGCGTGTCTGAAATCATGACGAACTCTCAATTCGCAGGGAGCCTCTGTAGAGGGCTGGCACATATTACACACCTCTGAAGCCGGAATCGGGGAGCGTACGATGCACTGCACCATCTGCATTTATCCATCTCGTGTTCCTCCTGATCGTGGACCGCTAGGGGCTTTCTAGTTCCTCTATCAGCGTAGGCGGTGTACGCCCGAACTACCAGGGTGGAAGGGTCAAGTCTGCATATAGTTTTCGTGTACTTAAGGTAAAGAATAGGTAAAGGCTGTGATGTGGTCCCGCGCGGCCGCCTGAGCGCGGGGCTCGACGCGGGAAGGCTTTTCAGCCGGGTCTCGATGCACCTGGCCGGTCCGGATAGACGGGTGCCAGTAGCCGCTTTACTTTGCGCATTACATTAAGTACGGTATCTCCATGAGTCCTCGGACAGGCAGGCCGCGCACAGGCGAAAGGCCCAATATCAGCATCCGTCTTGACCCCGCGGTATACCGTCAGGCCAAGATTGGCGCCGTTGTGGCTGGTAAGACCATCGGGGAGTGGCTGGAGGAGGCGATACAGGAGAAGGTGGGGCGCGACGGTCGCGCCAAGTAGGGATTGGACCACTCGCAGGCACAGGACTGCGAGTCGAGTTGCTGAGGTCCAAGAAAGGAGGGTCTATGGCGAGTGTTGACCAGCAGACCCGCCGCCGGATGGCCAGGACCGGTCTTACCGCCATGAACGAGGAGCTAGCCTCGCCGGGATATACGCTGTACGCCCCAATGTATGGGTCTGGGGCTGTTTACCTGCTAGACCGCATGGGAGCCGAGGTCCATCGCTGGGACTTGCCGTATCCGCCGGGCCTCTATGGCTATCTCCTCCCAAACGGCAACTTGTTCTACTTGGGTAAGACTAGCGACGAAACTCTAAGGAGCCGGTTTCCCGCCTGGGGTAGGTGGAAAGGTGGAGTCCTACTGGAAGTCGACTGGCATGGAGAGATAGTCTGGGAACATCACGACAAGGACCATCACCACGATGCCCGTCGCACGTCATCGGGAGGCGCCATCTATCTAACGATGGAACCTGTGCCCGACGATCTGGCTGCCAAGGTCAAAGGTGGAGTACCGGGCAGCGGTGCAGATGGCATGTGGGCCGACGCCATCATAGAGGTTGACGCCTCGGGAATGCGAATCTGGGAGTGGCACGCTTTCGAGCATCTCGATCCCGAAACGGACATCATCACCTTCAACGATGCCCGAGACGAGTGGAGTCACGGGAATACAGTGGTGCCGCTGGACCATGACCGGGTATTGGTGAGCTTTCGTAACATATCCACGGTCTGTATCATCGACAAGAAAACCGGCGATTTCACGTGGAGGCTGGGCTATGACGTCCTGTCTCAACAACACGACCCAAACGAGCTGCCAAATGGCAATATCCTCGTATTCGACAACGGCAGCCACAGTTCAAGTGTCGCATTGCCCTTTTCTCGGGTGATTGAGATAGATCCGAAGACGAAGGAAATCGCCTGGGAGTATCATGACACGCCACCCTACAACTTCTTCAGCCCTTACATCTCCGGGGCTCGTCGGCTGCCGAATGAGAACACGCTGATTACCGAGGGCCAGTTTGGCCGGATGTTTCAGGTGACCAGGGGCGGAGAGGTAGTCTGGGAGTACATAAACCCCCACTTCGACCAGGGACCGGTTGGAGGGTTGGTCAATACCGTCTTTCGGGCAACCCACTATCTCCCGGAGGAGATTCCTGCGCTAAGGTAAGACTCGGACCGGACGGTCGCAATCCTTAGCCGGGCCGGCTGACCGAGATGTCATCTGTGCCGGCCTTGTTTGTCAGGGTAGCTGGGTCCCAGGCCGTTGGTGAAGCTCACGACAGCTCGCATCTTCCCCTTGCCTGGGGAAGCCTCTTAGCTATGAGACAGGCCTTAGGCGAGCGGTCTCGGCGCTGGGGCCAGCCATCGGCCCAGGCGCATTCGGCCGTAGAGCTTGAAGGGCAGGCTGACGGCGATCTGGTCCAGCATCAGGCGGACCATGACTCTCTTCCTCAACGGACGGGACGCAAGGTAGGCGACGCCACCTAGGGCCGGGAGCAGGGCCAGGAACATGACGGCCGGGGTGTGGATGTTGGACGCCTTCACGCCCGCCTTCCTAGCCTCCCGCGCCTCACGTGAGAAGCGCCGCAGTTGTGTCTTGAACCAAAAGGCCAGCGTCCACAGGAAGCGGGCTAGGCTCCTCAGTCCCGGAATGGGGATGGCGATGACCACGCTCAGGACGAGATGGACGCCCAGGTGGTGCAGGGCGTTCCGGGCCTCGCCCGACGACAGACGGGAGCGTAGCCACTCGCTCTCAGACGGTGTCAGCCTGTTCTCGGCCTCCCAACGCACCAGACCACGGTCCAGGAAGACCTCCGCCACGTGGTCGGCGCCCTCCAGCGCATGCTTAATTCGTACGAAGACTCGCTTCCAGTCCAGCAGGGTGTACATCCCACTGATGATGTGTCCCCAGATGCGGGGCTCGGAGTCCTGCCAGGCTCGGATGGACTCCTCGCCGTTCTCGACGTCATGCCTGAACTCGGCCAGACGCTCGGACCCCAGGCTCTCTTCGAGGGCCGTCTCGTTGACGGCTATGTAACTCCTCAGACGCTCGAAGTCGATGTCGTCGAAGATGGGGACCTTGCCCCGCCTCAGTGCCGACCGCCACTGCCCCGGCGCGGGAATCGGCGTGACCACGGCGGACTCGAGGTCGATGATGATGTTGTCGCCCTCGGGGGTGCGGATGATGTTGGTATGGGCGTGAGGGTTCCGAGGGTTGACCTGCCAGACCGAGAGGCCGGCCTCGGCGAATGTCTTGGCCACCTCCCCGAGGAACCGTCTGGTCGGCTCGTCATTCTCGACCTTGTCGCCGGCGATGTAATCGGTAACGAAACCGCACTGGACGATCCCGCAATCGACGGCCGACACATGGGCGACAAGGTCTTTGCCGAACCTGTGGAGCGTCAGCGCGCTGGCGATCTTCCTGCGGTGCGTAGCCGTGTCCAGGGCCGCCCGGTTGTGCTCGTAGGGAAACTGAGCCTGGAACGCCAGCCAGTAGAGGAGCCGGACGATCCCTGGCGGTCTGTACGTCTTTGTGGCGGTGCCCGCCTCGGGGTCCAGCACGACGGTGCTGGCGATGGACCTCTCGATACGGCAGCTCTCGCACTCCCCGAGCAGGCTTGAGGCGTCGTCCTCCGGGGAGGAGAGCCACGACATCCTCTGGAAGTAGACGAAGAAAGGGATGAGCAGCAGGAGCCAGACGCCCCCGAGGAGGTATCCCGCCGCCACGTCGCTGGGCCAGTGGACCTGCTCGAACATGCGGGCAAAGCCTACGGCCAGTATCACGAGGAACAGCACGACCAGCACAGGCACCAGGAGTTTCCTCTTGAGCCTGTAATAGACGGCCAGGAAGCCCCAGAAGCCGAAGAAGACCGTGCTGCCGAAGACGTGGCCGCTGGGGAAGCTGTTCTCATCGTTCTGAAGGAGCGGCCGGGAGCGTCCCACGAACTCACCCAGGGTGAAGTCGCCCAGGACGGCGACTGCGGCCACCACGCCGCCGACGATGGCGAAGGCCAGTGCCGCACGGTTGTTTCCTACGAGCCAGAGGAACGCCACACCGGCCAGTCCCATCCCGAAGGCGGGGTAGTTACTGGTCAGGCCGCTGATGCCCACCATGAAGCCGCCGAGCAGCGGAACGTCCCGTCCGGCCACCCAGTCGAGCACGGTGCGGTCCTGTGAGGGAATCCTCCCGTCGTCGACGGCGAGCGTCAGAAGGATGAGGAGAGTCAGCAGCCCGGCTATGGCGGAAAGCCACAGCGCGAACTTGGGCCTGGTCATGATGCCAGCCTGGTGGATCAGACCCCTGAGGGTCATGGTCGACATGGCGGTGTTACCTTGGTCCTTCCGATATCCGGCCTGCCATCGACATCGGCAGTAGCCTGCGATGTGCGCATCCGGTCGAAAGTTAGATGCCGGCGGTCCGGAATCGAGTTTTTCGGGGAGACAAGACCCAGGTGATCACATGCAGACCCGGTGGCCCGCCTAGGGTATCATAGGGGCCGGGCTAACGAGCTAAAGGAGGTGACATGAGACCCGTATACATGGTCTCGGGAGGCATCACAAAGTTTCGTAAGGCGTCTCCCGACAAGGACTTCCGCTACATGGTGAAGGAGGCGTTCGACTACGCCATGGACGACGTCCCCAGTCTGACACGGGACCAGATCGACGGGGCGGTCTGCTCTTACTTCTCGGACCACTTCACCCGCCAGCTCAAGGCTGGTGCCATGGTCCACGACTACATTGGGCTCTGTCCCAAGCCGAGCATCCGGGTGGAGGGCGGCGGTGCCACCGGCGGGCTGTGCATCCAAACCGCCTGGGCTGAGGTGGCGTCCGGGAGGATGGATGTGGTGGTGGCCTATGGCTTCGAGACGATGTCCAGGGTCAATACGTGGAAGGGAAACGAATTTATCGCTCTGGCCTCGGACACTAGCTTCGACTACCCCCTGGGCGGCTTCTACACCGGTTACTACGCGATGATGGCCCAGCGGCATATGTACGAGTTCGGCACCACGGCCGAGCAGTTCGCGATGGTGGCGATAAAGAACCACGGCAACGCCGTCCACAACCCGTACGCCCAGAGCCCCGTGGAGCTAACGGTCGAGGAGGTGCGCGCCTCGCCGATGGTGGCGACGCCGCTGACCATGCTGGACATATGCACCATGTCCGACGGCGCCGCGGTGGCGATCCTGGCCAGCGAGGACGCGGCCGCCCAGCTGACCGACCGGCCGGTGAGGATCACGGGCGTGGGTTCCGGGACCGACGCGATGCGCATGGCCGACAGGCCGCACGGGGAGGTCATGCTGCTGCCTCACGAGTCGGCGGAGGACTACAAGAAGCTGCGCTGGCCGGGCGTCCACTCCTTCCGCGGCGCGAGAGCGGCAGCCAAGGAAGCCTACATGATGGCCGGGATAGAGAACCCCACGGCTGACCTCGACTTCGTGGAGCTCCACGACGCCTACACGTCGTCGGAGGTCCAGACGTACGAAGACCTGGGGTTGTGCAAGTACGGCGAAGGAGGGCCTTTCATCGAGTCGGGGCATCCAACGCTGGAGGGCGTGATACCGGTCAATCCCTCGGGCGGGCTGCTGGCGTGCGGTCATCCCGTCGGAGCCACCGGGCTGATGCAGGCCGTGTTCGCCTTATGGCAGCTCCAGGGGTCTATCGAGAAGCACCTGGGAAACGATGAGCTTCAGGTGGCTGACGCGCGGCGGGGAGCCATCCACAGTCATGCCGGGACGGGGACGTATATTACCGTCACGATCATGGAGAGGGGTTACTGATGCCCAGGCGAAGAGTGAGATTGCCAGAGACCGAGGATGGGACGGTCCTCTTCAACACCGACCCCATCATCATCAAAGACCACTACGAGATCGACTACATCCACAGCTACGCCCAGGACTCTCCCTTCTTCGCCGGACTGGCGAACGGGCGGCTACTGGGAAGCAGGTGCACCGAGTGCGGGATCGTCTACGGGACGCCTCGCGGGCATTGCATGGAGGACGGTACGGAGACGGAGTGGCATGAGCTCCCCACCAAGGGACGGGTGCATAGCCACACCACGTGCTACTACGGCGGGCAGGAGTTTCTTGAGGAGACCCCGTTTACGCTCATCCTGGTGGAGTTTGACGGCGTGGACACGCTCTTCATGTCGCGGTTGATAGGGGCCGAGCCGGAAGAGGCGCGAATAGGGATGGACGTGGAGGCACGGTTCCGGCGCAACAGCAAGTTCAAGGTTACCGACGTATACTTCGTGCCCGTGGAGTAGGGGTGTTGCCCCCTCTCAGGGGACCTCAGTCACTCCACGACGGCGCAATCGCTGAGGGTCAGGCGTACGCCAGAAGACTCGAAAAACTGGCGTTCTCCGACCCTGACGTTGTCGAGAAGCCCTTCCACCCTGCCGCGGAGGACCGCCGGTTGCGCTATCGTGAGCTGGGGGAGGTCGCCTGTCCAACTCTCGGGGAAGATGCATTGGACCAACAGCCACGCCATGCCGGTCATACCTATATAGGGGACATCGTCGGCGGTCCGGCCGACTTCGGTGATCAACCCCTCTATCTCGACCACCTTGCCTTTGTACCTGGCGTCTGCGGCTTCCGTTTGGCGCATATAGTTCGACGCCAGGTTCTCGGACTGGATGGGCTCCGGGGCTAGCTCCTCGGTGGTAAGCAGCCCGAATTTCTCGGAGGCCACGGCCGGCTCATCCGAGCCTCCACATGCCTGCATAGGTAGCAACGCTGCGGCCGCTAGCAGCAGAGACCCGACCCATAGATGTCGCATGTTCGGTTCCCCTCTGACGTCACGAAGTCACAGCCAGCACTCGCCCCCTCCGGCTGGTGATTAGGTGTGAGTGTAACGACGGCTCCCGATGCGGTCAACTGGGACGCCATGAAGATAGTTACCAGAGGATTATCTTGTCAGGGACGTTGCATGATCGAGCTCTCCTGGTGGTCTTCCTTTGCCCGTCGCACGTCGTAGGGCCGGTAGGGCTAGCCCGCTCACGAATCAGGGTGAGCGTGGGACGCAAAAGGGCGCAGGTGTCAAGGGGTCTGGAGCCGGCGATGGGGATCGAACCCAAGACCTCGTCCTTGGCAAGGACGCGCCCTTGTGGAGACGCAAAAAGGGCCAGGACACTGGTGCCCTGGCCATCTAAGCCCTCTGGGGGTTTAGCGTAATATAATCAGCGGGCAGCTCGGCGGCTGGGCAGGGTAGCTGCTTGCGACGGAGCTGCGAGTGCCCTAGAATCAGGCGTGCCGAAACGGCTCTCTAGCTTTCTTTTGATCGTCGAGGCTTGTCTTGCAGTTATTCGGACCAGGCGGCGAATTGCTCGTGGGAGATTCGATCAAGCTCGAAACGCGAGAGGGTAATCGTATTCGGAACGAGCAGCATTTCCAACGGGATGATGCAGCGATGGCCGTGGCTGAAGACCTAGCACGGCGTTACGGTATCCAGGGAACCAGGTCCCTTTCATCCATCTACAATTGTTTTGGTATGGTCTTCGCCAGTCGCCGAACGAAGGTGTTCCCCGATGACATCAGAATGATTCTGACCGATGACAGATACAGACAACTTCGGAGTGTAGAGCAAGTCATAGCAGGTGATCTGGTTCTGTACACTGATAATAGGGGGCGGTATTCCCATGTCGCCGTTGTCATCTCGCCCAGGTTTGGGGAAGGCGGCGTGGGAAACGACCCTTTGGTGTTGAGCCAGTGGGGGGCGGATGGTGAATACCTTCATCGTTCGAGTCGCGTGAACCCGTGGTTGGGAAATCCAACTGAGTTCTGGACGGAGAGATATGGCATTTCATGACGACCTAGCAACCATAGAAAGCCGGCAGTTCTCCGCTGAGCTTAACGTCGTAAGTAGTACCGAGGCATTCTACCGGGTTCTATCTCGAAACCCCGTCGTTGTTCGAGTGTTAGACGAGCTTAGGGCTTCAGGCGAACTCTTAGAGGAATTGGCTGGACGTGTATTGGACCTATGTGCTGTCAGCACTGACCCGAGATACGAGAATCCTTACGACGCTGCGCTGGCGGCGTACCTTTGGCTGGCGCACTACTCGTCAGAAGGGCTTACCCGGTCCTTGGCAACAACCGTAGATGGGACTTCCAGAACCTGGTATGCCAAAAAACTCGCTTTCAGAATCCTATCTCAGCACCGATTGCTAGTTAGCGGAACATGGCCTCCTCCACCAGAGCAGGCTCGACTTCGCTATGACGCCACAGAGCAGCAAATTAACATCGCCTTGGACTCGTCCTGGCTGGGACTTATCAGAAAAATTGAAATTAGGGCGCCGCTGGCCAGTCAGGTAAAATCGAATTGAAAGTCATATTCGCAGCTATCTGCCAGAAAGCTTTGCTAGATAGGGATTCGAACTCTTTCTCTTTGATCAACATAATGGAAGAGGTTGGGCTACCGACGGAGCCCCCTGAAGGCAGACCAATGGAGTCGGCAGAGGACCTTAGTGCCCTCTCACCTGCCTATTTCGAAATGGTGATCTGGTGGGCACGAACTGAAGAGGGGACGCCCGAGCGAGGCCGTGGTCGCATTCGTATCGATGTACCGAGTGGGGACCCAATTGGAACACAAGAGATGGATGTCGACCTCACAACATTCTTCAGACTACGCTCTCGTGCACACTTCCCAGGGTTTCCTGACAGAGGTGAAGGAAGCTATCGCTTTCTAGTTGAATACAACTCAGGCGACGGCAACTGGGACCTGAAGTTTGAGTACCCCGTGCGAGTTACAGTAGGCCCTCCCACGATGCCGGAGCCTGAACAGCCCGGATCTGCATAACCCGCCGCCTTAGACCCGCCTGAACCGGCGTGCGAAGACGCCATCCGTCTTTGCCAGTCCCAAAAGAATTTCTTTCAGAGATTTTTTATGATCGACTGCTCCTGGTGCTCCGCCTTGGCCCGCCGGACGTCATAGGGCCGGTAGACGTTCAGCATCCGATTGGTCGTCCAGCCCATGATTCCGACCAGGGAGACCTCGCCGCCTCGCCACAAGCGGACGAACGGGTGCCTCGTAAGGGCGATCCGGCGCATGAGAAAAGGGCTAGCCCCGCTCACGAATCATGGCTGGCCCCGCTCACGAATCAGGGTGAGCGTGGGACGCAAAAGGGCGCAGGTGTCAGAGCTATGGAGCGGGCGATGGGGATCGAACCCACGACCTCGTCCTTGGCAAGGACGCGCTCTACCGCTGAGCTACGCCCGCTCGTGGGGCCTCGGGAAGTCAAAGCCCGAGGTGCCGAGGGTCAGAATCGAACTGACGACACCAGCGTTTTCAGCGCTGTGCTCTACCGACTGAGCTACCTCGGCGTCGACAACTATGTTAGTGTTGCTCCGTTTGGGTGTCAAGGCGAGGAGCGGGGCTATGACCGGCGGCCCCGACGCCGCTGAGCTGCGGGAGGAAGCCCCGCCCCGTCCATTGTTACCAACCCTCCCCCCCCGGGCGCGTGCCAAACGTCGTACCAAACGGGCGATGCGGTCTGGCGGGAAGGGAGGTACACCAGGAGGAGCTTACGGGCCGTCGGCACGCGGAGAGAGCGCCAGTGCTGCCGGTCGTGGAGCCGCCCATGAGCGCGGGTCCGTGCGCTTTATTGCGTAAAAGACGATGTTGTAATATATGCCGGAGCCGCGGGCGGCGAAGAACGCCCGGCTAGAGGTGTTGATTTGGCGGACTACGACATTGTGGTGCTGGGGGCCGGAGTCGGCGGGTACGTCGCGGCGATTCGCGCGGGTCAGCTCGGCATGAGGACCGCTGTGGTGGAGCGCGACAACGTGGGAGGCATATGCCTGAACTGGGGGTGCATCCCCAGCAAGTCGCTGCTTCGCAACGCCGAGGTGCTGGGCCTGGTGCAGCGCGCCGACGAGTTCGGAATAGGCTTCGACAACCTGAGGGTAGATTTCGGAAAGGCGATAGACCGGAGCCGGCAGGTGGTGGGGCGTCTGACCCGTGGCGTCGAGATGCTGCTCCGGAAGAACAAGATCGAGCTCATCAAGGGCGCCGGCAAACTGACGGACCGCAACACCGTGCGCCTGGAGGACAGCGGTCAGACGCTTACCGCTGACAACGTCATCATCGCCACCGGCGCCAGGGACCGGGAGCTTGCCGCCCTTCCAGTGGACCGCCAGGTGGTGATAACGAGCCGAGAGGCGCTGGAGCTTCGGGAGGTCCCATCCAGGGTGGTGATCGTCGGCGGGGGAGCCACGGGCGCCGAGTTCGCCTACCTCTACCGGACCTACGGCGCTGAGGTCACCATCGTCGAGCTGCTCCCCCGTCTGGTGCCCCAGGAGGACGAGGAGGTCAGCAGGGTCCTGCAGCGTGCCTTCGAACAGCAGGGCATCGAGACGCTGACCGGGTCGGCTGTTCAGGGCGTGTCGGTCAACGGGAGCAGGGCGACGGTGTCGGTATCGACACAAAACGAGACGATGGAGATAGAGGCGGACAAGGTCCTGGTAGCGGTGGGGGTCCAGGGTAACGTGGAGGGGCTGGGACTTGAGTCGCTGGGCGTGGAGACAGATAGGGGATTCATAACGATCGGGGACACGATGGAGACCAGCGTGTCCGGGGTCTACGCGATAGGCGACGTGACTGGCAAGATGCTGCTGGCCCATGTCGCCTCGGCGCAGGGCGTCACGGCGGTGGAGAGCATCGCGGGCAAGAGTCCGCCGAAGCTGGACTATACGCTGATGCCCAGGGCCATATACTGTAAGCCACAGGTGGCTAGCTTCGGGCTCACGGAGGCCCAGGCCCGGGAGCAGGGCTTCGAGGTCAAGATCGGGAAGTTCCCCTTCACTGCCAGCGGCAAGGCCCTGGCCCTGTCGGAAGTAGATGGGCTGGTGAAACTGGTGGTAGACTCAGAGGTAGGGGAGATACTGGGCGCCCACATGGTGGGCTCGGAGGTCACTGAGCTGCTGGGCGAGGTGGCTATGACCAGGCTTCTGGAGGGGACCACCGCCGAGCTGGGGTGGCTCGTCCACCCTCACCCCACGATCTCGGAGATGCTCAAGGAGGCGGCGCTGGGCGCCGAGGGCGAGGCGATCCACATCTAAGGGTCAAGGAAGTCGTCCAACTTCGCGGTATTGGCGGTATCGCGGCAAGAGCGATTAGTGTCATTCTGAGCGAAGCGAAGAATCTGGACGCGGGGAGGCATGGTCGACAAAGTCCAGGGTTCGCCCAGCCCCAGATTCTTCGTCGCCCTTCTCAGGAAGGACTCCTCAGAATGACATTCCATGAAGGACAGTATGGTCGACCTCAAGCCTCGGCTCGAGCGCCAACTGGCGTCACTCCTGCGGAGGTTCGACGCTGACCGGGGAACACTTCGACTTCGACTCGAAGAGATACGTAGAATTCCTCTTCGAGGCTAAGGAGAAGGAGCGCCGGCGCCAGGAGCGTATGAGTGTCTTGAAGAAGCTGAGGGAGCTAGACAACCTCATGGAGATGATGCAGGGTATGCCGGACCACGAGCGGCGAGAGGGCCGTTCGAGAATTAGCGTCGGTCCGTCTCAGATAGCGATGGCAGGTATATGATTCTGTCCGGCCCGGGGTAACCGATGAAGGTGTCGATGAACCTGCACAAGGCCGAGGTTGCCGAGCATTACTCTCAGATGCTCCTGATCCGGCGTTTCGAGGAGGCGTGCGCCCGGCTCTACATGCAGGGCAAGATCCGGGGCTTTCTTCACCTGTACATTGGCGAGGAGGCCATCGCCGTCGGCTCCATCTCGTCCCTGGAGCCGGAGGACTACGTCGTCAGCCACTACCGCGACCACGGCCACGCCCTGGCGAAGGGCATGCCCCCCGAGGTCATCATGGCGGAGCTGTTCGGTAAGGCGACTGGGTGCAGCGGTGGTAAGGGCGGCTCCATGCACCTGTTCGACGTCAAGAGGAAGTTCATGGGGGGCTACGCCATCGTCGGCGGCCAGCTGCCGATCGCGGTCGGACTGGCCCTGTCCGTCAAATATCAGCGGGGCACCGGGGTGGTGCTCTGCTTTTTCGGTGACGGCGCGGTCAGCCAGGGCGAGTTCCACGAGTCTCTGAATCTGGCGTCGCTGTGGAAGCTACCGGTGGTGTTCATGCTGGAGAACAACCTGTATGGGATGGGGACGCACGTGGACCAGACGCATGCAGGTGGACGGGACATCTACCTGGCGGCGGAGGCGTACAAGATTCCGGCCGCGCAGATCGACGGCATGGACCTGGTAGCGGTGAAGGACGCCGTCGGGGAGGCCCTAACGCGGGTCCGCTCAGGCAGCGGGCCCGTCTTTTTGGAGGCTATGGCCTACAGGTTCAGGGGCCACTCGATGGCGGACCCGTCGGACTACCGCGATCAGTCGGAAGTCGCGGAGTGGAGACTGAAGGACCCGATCGAGCGCTTCAAGGGTGTCGCGCTGGAGGAAGAGCTTCTGACGCCGGACCAGATCGCCTCGATGGACAGCGAGATCGAGGGCAGGATCGAGGCGGCGGTGCGGTTCGCCGAGGAGAGCCCCGCCCCCGAGCCCGAGGCCCTCTATGAGAACGTCTACTCCTAGGTGACGAGCACAATATGCCGGAGATGATAATCAGGGAGGCCGTCGCCCGCGGCCTGCGTGAGGCGCTGGACCGGGACGATAGGGTCTTCCTGATGGGGGAGGACATAGGGGCCTACGGCGGGGCCTATGCTGTGACACGAGGGTTCCTGGAGGAGTACGGCCCGGACAGGGTGAAGGACACGCCTATAGCCGAATCGGCCATAGTCGGCTCCGCGATAGGGGCGGCGATGGGCGGGCTTCGGCCGATCGTGGAGATCATGACCATCAATTTCTCGCTCCTGGCGATGGACCAGATCGTGAACCACGCGGCGAAGCTCCGCTACATGTCCAACGGCCAGATGGCCATCGCGATGATAATCAGGACGGTTACGGGCGGCGGGGGCCAGCTGGGACCTACTCACTCCCAGAGCTTTGAGGGTTGGTTCGCATCAGTCCCCGGTCTGAAGGTGGCCGTGCCGTCCACTCCCTACGACGCGCTGGGGCTCTTGCGGTCTGCCGTGAAGCACGAGGACCCGATTATCTACGCCGAGCACGCGCTCCTGTACGGGGTGCGCGGAGAGGTGCCCAACGAGTGGTACGAGGTGCCCTTCGGCAAGGCCGCGGTGAGGCGCACCGGCTCCGACGTTACCATAATCGGCTATTCCAGGATGGCGCACGTTGCCGGGGAGGCGGCGAAGGTGCTCGAAGACGGCAAGGGCATCGACGCCGAGGTCATCGATCTGCGAACGCTCCGGCCTCTGGACGTTGAGACCGTTGTCGAGTCGGTAAAGAAGACGGGCCGGGCGGTGGTGGTAGAGGAGATGTGGAGGACCGGCGGGTTTGGGGCCGAGATCGCCAGCACTATCCAGGATGAGGCGTTCGACTACCTGGACGGGCCGGTGGTCCGGGTTGGCGGCGCCGACGTTCCGACGCCGTACGCGGGCCAGCTCGAGGCGGCCGCCTTTCCCAATGCCGCTCGGGTCGTTGCGGCCATCGAGAAGAGTTTCGGTATCTAGGCTAAGGTTCCCCCATCCTAACCTTCACCCAGAGGGGGGGAGGAACCGCCTACTCTCCCCCGAAGGGAGAGGGGGTTAGAGAGGGGGCCTTCCAG
>JADFHV010000276.1 GCA_022566975.1 Chloroflexota bacterium | reverse complement strand
GGTCATTTAGACCGTACTCCAGCAGGATCGTCACGTCCCTGAGCTCCCAGAGCCCGAACAGTTGTGCGCCCCGACAGAGTCGAGGGCGAATGTTGCAAGACTGGGCCTGAAGGCGGAGCAAGCTAAACGCTGAAAGGAAGGTGTAAGTGATTTCTGAGTCGTCAGACCTATACGTAGGGATCGATGTGTCATCCAAACACCTAGACGTGGCGATACGTCCAACGGGGGAGGCAGGGCAGTACGCCAACAACCCAGAGGGCATAGCCTCTATCAAGGACCTGATATTGCCTCTTGAGCCGTCCGGGGTGGTGCTGGAGGCAACCGGAGGGTTCGAGATGCTGTTGGCGAGTGAGTTGCAGTTGGCGGGTCTGCCGGTATCATTGGTCAACCCCCGCCAGGTGCGCAACTTTGCTCGGGCCACTGGTAGGCTGGATAAGACAGACGCCTTAGACGCAGAGGTGTTGGCCCAGTTTGCCGAGGCAGTCAAGCCGCCTGTGCGACCCCTCCCTAGTGAGGAGACCCAGGAGCTACGCGCCCTGGTGGACCGACGGCGCCAGCTCTTAGAGATGCTCACGTCGGAGGGAAACCGACTGCGCCATGCTTCCAAGCGAGTACGTCCCCTAATCCAGGAGCACATCCGGTGGCTTAAACAACAGGTGGACGACCTGGACAAGGACATAGCTGACCTGATCCGTTCATCTCCCATATGGCGTGCTCAGGAGGACCTGCTACGTAGTGTTCCGGGCGTGGGGCCGGTACTTTCCTGCACGCTGCTAACGCACCTACCTGAGCTGGGTAGCTTGAACCGGGGCCAGGTGGCGGCTCTCGTTGGTGTCGCCCCGCTAAA
The DNA here is from genome assembly GCA_022566975.1 of Chloroflexota bacterium. The sequence continues at coordinate 2,460 of JADFHV010000276.1, read as the reverse complement.
CCGAGATAGTGGCGCGTATCGGGGTAAGCGGTCTGTGTGGGGAGGAAGGACCACGATCCGTGCTGCCCTATACATGGCTGCCCTCACAGCTAGCCAACACAATCCAGTAATCAAAGCCTTCTACGATCGCCTACATGCGGCAGGCAAGCCCGCCAAGGTAGCTCTCACCGCCTGCATGCGTAAGCTGCTGCTCATCCTCAACAGCATGGTGAAGAATCAGGCTCGTTGGAACCCGGAGATCCACCGAACCGCCTAAAACACTTGACATTCAAGACAGTTGCTGGGGTGGGGATGGCCTTCGCGAACCTGGTCATCGCCCCGCCTCCCCAGGTTCCTCGTCGCCCCGAACCTGTCCAGGCTTCGTGGATTGGCTTGGGCTCCTCGGAATGACATCTTCGGTTAGGTGTCGCGCCCGCGAGTAAACTTAATTCGTTGACGACCATCAGGGCCAACCGGCATTCATCCATCTGGGGCGGGACTCCCCTGCCGTGGGGAATAACCTGGCAGCGGACGTTCTTGGTTGAACCGACCTGGTTGGCCTGGGCTACACGGTCCCGTCTATGGAGATGTCCAGCACCGCGGGCTTTCCCAGCTCCAGGGCATGGCGCATCGCAGGTCCGATCTCGGCCGGGTCCTCGATCTTTCGGCCGTATACGCCGATTGCCTCGGCGATGCCGGCGATGTTCAGGGGGACGGGGAAGTCCATGCCCATGTACCGGCTCGACGGCGACTCTTGCCCCCGGACCTGAGTCTGGTAGGTGTTCATGCTCAGCTTGAGGATCCTGTACGTCCGGTTGTTGCAGATGACGTAGACCACCGGTATGTTCTCGTTGGCGGCCGTCCATAGCGCCTGCACGGTCATCATGGAGCTACCGTCGCCCACTATCGCGACCACCGGCCTGTCCGGGTGCGCCAGCTTGATACCCAGGGCAGCCCCCATTCCCCAACCGATGGCTCCTCCCCTCTCGCCGAAGACGGACCCGGGCTCGCTGAACTCGATCGCGCCATGCACCGAGTCGCGGGTTGTTATGGAGTCGTCCGTGATGATGGTGTCGGCCGGCAGTGCCCTGGCCACCTCGGTCATCATCCGCTCGGTGGACATGGGGGCCTGGTCCCACCTCTCCTTCAACCGCTTTTCCCAGGCCCGCTTCATGGCGAGCTTCTCGTCGGCCAGCGACGTGGCCCGGCCCTTGGCCGCCTCGCGTGCCGAGCCCGACATGCTCGACTCCAACGCCTCCGCAAGCTCCGCAAGTGCGACCTTCGGGTCGGCGATGATCCCAACGTCCGTGGGCTCGCTCTTGCCGACCTCTCTGTAGGCCGAATCGATGTGGACGAGGCTGGTATCAGGGCCTAAGGCTCTGCCGGAAAAATAGAAGAAGCCTGAGAATACGTTGGTCCCGATTGCCAGGGCGACGTCTGCCTCCGACATGACCTCCCTGGCGGCCGGCATGCCCGGCTGGATGCGGCCCATGAACTGGGGGTGGCCGGTGGGGAAGTTCATCTCCGAGTAGCTGGACGCGTATACGCGTGCCCCGAGTATCTCGGCCACGCGAACGGCCTCGGCAGTGGCGCCGGACTGCGCCACCCGGTCACCGACGATCATCAGCGGCTGGGCCGCGTCGGCCAGGATCCGGGCCGCCTTCTCTACCGCGCGGCCGTCGGGCCCGATTCGGAAGTATCCTTCCGCGGAGGGAACGATCTCCATGTCGGCCTCGTCGTCCAGGGCGTTGGCGGCGAAGGCGATGAACACGGGACCAGTCGGCGGGGTCCTGGCCTCGTTGAACGCCCGGCGCACGACGCCCGGGACCTGCTCGGCGTGTGTGACCTCGGCGGTCCACTTGGTGAATAGACGCACCATCTCCGCGAGGTCGGTACGGCCTTCGGCCAGCTTACGCACGTCCTTGTTGGCGGCCGTCAGCACCAGGGGCGTACCGCCCTGATGGGCATTGTTGAGCAGGCTGATCCCGTTGGCGAGCCCGGAGTCGATGTGGAGGTTCACGAATGACGGACGGCCGGTGGCCCGGGCGTAGGCGTCCGCCATGCCCATGGCGACTCCCTCCTGGGTGGTCAAGACGTACTTGACGTCGGGATAGTCCTCCAGGGTATCCATGATGGCGCTTTCGCTGGTGCCCGGGTTGCCGAAGATGTATCTGACGCCCTCGGCCCGCAGCATCTCCAATAGCGCGCGTCGTCCCGGCATCCTGGTCATAACGGCCTCCTCCCTACAGAACGCGAATCGGGAGGGCAGGTTTGAAACCTGCCCCTACAAGACCTTTTCGAGGAGGGCGTCTATGCCCTCGTTGCGGAAGCGCTCGAGGTCGTCGGCGTCCTTTATAAGGGTGCCCATAGTCTGCTCGACAGCCTCCCGGTCCAGGTGGTCTAGATGAAGGACGACCATCGCCCGCGCCCAGTCCAGAGTCTCCGAGATGCCGGGCACCTTCTCCAGTCCGATTTCCCGAG
>JADFHV010000275.1 GCA_022566975.1 Chloroflexota bacterium | reverse complement strand
GTCCGACCCAATTCATAATTAAGGTGTCGGACAGAATGACACCGAGCTACCAGTTGATCTCGGGTCTATCTCCCCTTGTAACTCGGCTGGCGCTTCTCGATGAAGGAGAGCAGTGCCTCCCGCCGGTCCTCGCTGTCGACCGAAGGGGCGTTGGCTTCATGCTCCAATCGGGCGATTCGGTAGAGGTCGGGCATATGGCTGTTCATGAGCTGCTTGGTCGCGCGGACCGCCAGGGGTGGATTGGAGGAGATCTCGGCGGCCAGGTCTCTGGCCTCCTCCATCAGACGGTCGGCCGAGACCACCGTGTTTGCCAGGCCCACCTGGAGGGCCCACCGGGCATCATAGATGCGTCCGGTCAGGGCCATTTCCATCGCTACTCCCATCCCGGCGACGGCAGGCAGGAGATAGGAGCAGCCGTTGTCTGGGACCAGGGAACGCTTGATGAATATGGAGGAGAAACGGCCCTGCTCAGAGGCGATGCGAATGTCACAGGCGAGGGCCATCGCCAGTCCAGCGCCGGCTGCGACCCCGTTGATCGCCGCGACGACCGGCTGCGGGATCCGTTGGATGTGAGGGCCCACGGCCAGGATGCTCTCATTGAAGGCAGCCTCGCTATCCTCCGGACCGGCGTCCTGATTCTCGGTGGGAGAGTTGATCGCGTCCTGGTCGCTCAGGTCGGCGCCGGAGCAGAAGCCGCGTCCTTCACCGGTGAGGACCAGCACCCGGGTATCCGGGAACCCCGCGGCCACCTCGTCCAGGGCCATGTGAAGCTCACTTGTTAGCTGGCGGTTGAGGGCGTTCAGCTTCTCCGGCCGGTTCAGGATGAGGATGGCCACAGGCCCGCTTTTCTCCAGATACAGGGACTGATAGCTCATTGAGCCTCTCCTTCAAGGGCGGGCGACCCGTTTCCCTAAGGCTGACGCACGCGGTCCCGAATGAACTGGACCATGGTCTCCGTAAAGGTGCCGACGGGGAAGACCCCGTCCACACCCATCCGATGGAGCGGCTCCACGTCCTTATCGGGGATGGTGCCGCCCACGATCAGAAGCACGTCGTCCAGAACGCCATGGGCCTTGAGTGTGTCGACCAGCTTGGGCATGAGACGCATATGGGCGCCCGAGAGGACGCTGATACCCACCACGTCCACGCCCTCGTCCTGAGCCGCCTTGGCGATGGTCTCGCTGGTGAGCCGCATGCCCAGGTACAGCACCTCCATCCCCGCGTCTCGCAACGCCCGGGCGATGATCTTGATGCCACGGTCGTGGCCATCCAGGCCGAGCTTGGCGACCATCACCTTGATCGGGACCTCGCGTTGCGTCATCTCATCGTTAGCTAGTGCTCTGTCAACGCCGTTGTGATTCGTCCGGCTTCCCCCCCATCTCAATCTTCCCCCTCTAGGGGGAAGAGGTATTATCCTCTCCCCCGGCTCCGCGGGGGAGAGTTAGAGAGGGGGGCCTGAAGTGCCTGCAAGCCTGCATATTACAAGTGACAGAGCACTAGGTGGACTCGTCACAATGACATTCCGTCAACCGTTTTGGCCGACCACTAGAAGACTCCCGGGTCGGTGTACTCCCCGTAGACGTCGCGCAGCGCTCCCATCACCTCCCCCTCCGTAGCGCACGCCTTCACCGCGTCCAGCACACTTGGGACCAGGTTCTCGTCGGCTTCCGCCTTTCGCCTGATATCGGACAGTGCCTTGTCCACGTCGGCATTGCTTCGGGTGCGTTTGACCTCTCTCAGCCGTGCCAGCTGACGCTCTTCCTCATCCTGGTCAAACTCGAACACCTCCGCCGGCTCGACCGCCTCGGCCGGGTAGTCGTTGACCCCCACTATGACACGCTCCTTACTCTCAATCGCCCGCTGGTACTCGAAGGCCGTGTTGGCGATCTCCCCTTCGATGTAGCCCGTTTCGATGGCGCCGAGCATCCCGTCGACCATGCTGCCGCCCCCCATCTCGTCGATCTTGTTGATGTACTCCCAGGCCTTCTCCTCCACGCTATTGGTCAGTGACTCTACGAAATAGGAGCCCGCCAGGGGGTCAACCGTGTTGGCCACGTTCGTCTCGTGGGCGATGACCAGTTGCGTGGCCAGAGAGACCCTCATGGCGTCCTCCGAGGGGATGTCGTACGCCTCATCGTAGCCACTGATGTGAAGGGACTGGGTGCCGCCCAGCACCGCCGCCAGGGCCTGAAAGGCGCCGCGAGTGATGTTGTTCTTGGGGCCTTCTCGGACAAGGGTTGAGCCGAGGGTCTGAGTGTGGAAGCGCATCCGCATGGACTCGGGGTTTTTGGCCTTGTAGCGCTCCTTCACTATGCGGGCCCACATCCGGCGGGCAGCCCGGAACTTGGCGACCTCTTCGAACAGGTCGTTATGGCACCCGAAAAAGTAGGAGAGCCTGGGCGCGAATTCGTCTATATCCAACCCCCTCGCCATCGCGGACTCCGCGTAGGCCATCCCCTGGGCCAGGGTGAAGGCCAGCTCCTGCACCGCGTCGGCGCCGGCCTCCCGCGTGTGGTAGCCGGAGATGGAGATCGTGTACCAGTTGGGGACGTGCCTGGTGCAGTACTCCACGATGTCAGTGGTAATCTTCAGCGACGGCCGAGGCGGCAGGGCGTAGGTCTTCTGCCCATGAAACTCCTTCAGAGAGTCGTTTTGCACCGTCCCCCGGAGGGCATCCCACGACACCCCGCGGGCCTCGGCTACTGCCAGGAACATACTGAGTATCGTGATGGCTGGATGGTTGATGGTGAAGGAGATGCCGACCTGGTCCAGAGGAATCGCGTCGAACAGCTCGTCCATGTCGCGTATGGTGTCGACGGCCACGCCCAGCCGTCCCACCTCTCCCTCACACAGCTCATCGTCGGAGTCGTATCCGGTTAGAGTCGGGTGGTCAAAGTCGGTGCTCAGGCCCGTCTGTCCATGGTCCAGCAGGAAGCGGAACCGCTGGCGACTCTCCGGCGACCTGGCCAAGGCCTGCTTCAGCTCGCCCTCTTCCCATTCGCGTCGCCGTTTGCCGATCCGGTCGAGGACGCCCTTGTTGAAAAGCCCCAAGACTCACGTCTCCCCTGATACGCCATGTGTGAGCGGCAAGAAACGAAGGTCAAAGGACCTCAGGTTTTACTTTCGCTCGGACTCAAGGTTCCCCTGTCTCTTGTACCGTTCAGTCTTGTGAATGTAGCTGTCGCATAGCGACCTGATCGTCTCGGTGTGGCGCTCCGCAACCCTGCCCTTGATCCGCCCTGGCACGCCGACGACTGGCGCGGCGAGCTGGCTCACGGAACTGGTGGAGCCAATGCCTGGTCGGCGCTG
>JADFHV010000274.1 GCA_022566975.1 Chloroflexota bacterium | reverse complement strand
GCAACGCCAACTATCCAGACCGGCGGGATGGCCCACAGAGCCGCAAGGCCCAGGTTGAGCAGGACGCTCCTGGGCCTCAGTCTCCGCAAGGAATTGATCGCTCGCCACAAGAAGATGAACGGCCGCGCCACGGCTCTCCCCACCAGGAGCAGGCGTTGCGAGAAGGGCGCCTCGCCTCTTAGCACAATGGCCTCGGGCAGGCCGCGAACCGCGGTGACGATGTTGAGGCGGCTGACCCGGTAGGAGGCCACGGCTACCGTGGCGAAGGTAATGATCATCCCCAGGCAATAGGACACGATGATCGTGCGGGGCTCGAAGTGGACGCTCATCTGGAAATCTTCTTCGAGGCTGGCGAACTGCCGGTTTATTATCACCACCATGCCGGCGCTTATCGCCAGTCCCAGCACCACCCCAGTGGCAGCGGACACCAGGGAGTAGGCCGTGCCCTCGAAGGTAAACATCTGTACCAGGTGCCGGCGTTTGGCCCCCACCGCCCGGGCCATGCCCATCTCCGACCTTCGGGCCGACGCCAGCATGACGAAGATGAGGAAGATAAGCAGAATCCCCACCGCTATTGAGAACATGCTGAAAGCCATCAAGAAGGCTGTCGATCCGCTCCCCGAACGGTCCGCCAACTCCAGGCCGCGCCGCTTGAACTCTATGACACGGAACTCCACCAGCTCATCGAACAGCGTTCTGGCCTCCCGGTCCACCTCTTTGAGCTCATTCTCCTCCAGCACATCGAAGACCACGTCGACAACGTCCTGGTCGGCGAGGAGGCTTATAAGGTCGTCTGACAGCTCAGCACGCTGCAGCTCCTTGCGCAGCTCTGAGAGATCCCTCTGCATATGCTCGGCCAGAGATTTCTCCTCTTTCTCCAGCGCCTCGAGGACCTCTTCCTGGTTAAGGAGTCCCTTGAGCTGGGAGGCAACCCCCCTGTCGGTGTAGAGGACTCTCAGCCTGCGTGCGACCTGCTTGCTTAGCTCCGCCCCTTCACGGACGTCTCCCCGGTTTGACACGACGATGCTGTTGATCTCGCCGACTCTCCCAAATACCCTCTGTGCGCGTGCTAACGGCAAGATCAGCGTGGGGTCACGCCCTGCCAATCCGCCCCGCTCTACTACGCCCTTGACCTTGAACGTCGGGGTCTGGCCGTCGATGAACAGACGCAGCTCGTCTCCGGCCACGGCCTCCAGCTCCTCGGCAGCCTTGTCGTTGATGTAGGCCTCGCCGTCCAGGAGGTCATCGAGGCGCACATCCTCACCCGAGGTCAGCTTGAACGTCCCAAACCCCTCTAGAAGATCAGGGGCGACGCCGGCCACCCTCATGGACCCCTCGCTCTGGGAGGTCCTGAGATTGACGGCCGGGACCGATTCTCCGATCTGGGGCATCAGGCCGTCGATCTCTTCAAAGTCGGCCAGCTCGGCCTGTAGCTCCTCGAACCGCCGGTAGGGGACGTAGGGGGCGCTGCCGAAGCTGTCGTCGGCCTGGGCTCGGGCGGGAATAATAAGCTCGTCTATGGTCTTGAGCGACTTCAACACCTCATTCCGTATGGAAAAGCTGATGGTATCGCCGGTGCCAAAGGCGAAGGAGATGATCACTGTGCTCAGCATCACGCCGACGACGATGAGCACGGTCTGGCCCAGCCTGCGGGGTATGGGGCGCAGACCCATCTTCAGCATGATGCGATTGCGTCCCGCCAGCACGGCCACCACGGCCATGGCGGCCAGAAAAATGGCCAGGACGACCATCATGAGCACGTTCATGGAGAGGCCGAATAGCTCTTCCATTACCCGCCTACCTGCCCGCTGACGTTTCTCGCTGTTCCCTGGGAGCGCCAGGGCCGTGGCCATCGTCCACGATCTGTCCGTCGCGCATGCGGACTATGCGGTGGGCACGCTCCCCCACCTCCAGCGAGTGGGTCACCAGGAGGAACGTCTGGCCGTTGGTCCGGTTGAGCTCAACCATAAGGTCGATGATCCCGGCCGCCGTCTCGCTGTCCAGGTCGCCGGTGGGCTCGTCTGCCCACACGATGGCCGGGTCGTTGACCAGGGCACGGGAGATGGTGACCCGCTGCCGCTCCCCTCCGGACAGCTCGGCCGGGACGTGGTCGGCGCGGTCGGCCAGGCCAACCACCTCGAGCATCTCCAGGGACCTTCGTCTGGCGACGGAGGCGCTTACTCCGGAGACGAGCAGGGGCATCTCGACGTTCTCCACGGCGCTGAGGACCGGCAGGAGGTTGTAGAGCTGGAAGACGAAGCCCATCCGCCGAGCGCGGTAGTCGCTGCGCTCGTCGTCGGGGAGGTCGTGGAGTACCATGCCGTCGACGACGACGTTGCCGGAGTCGATCTCGTCCAGACCGGAGAGGGTGTTGAGGAGGGTGGTCTTCCCGCAGCCGCTGGGGCCCATTATCGCCACCATCTCGCCCCGACCGACGCTGAGGTCCACGCCGCGGAGGGCGTCGACTCTGACTTTGCCCGTGTCGTAGGTCTTGCGCAACCCGGTGGCCTTTACTATCAGGTCGTTCATCTCTTACTCTCCAGGACCAGGATGTGACGCTTCCATTTTACGGCCAGGTGTCTCCCATCGGCATGAGCCCTCGGGCCCATCGATGCTAGGCCAAAAGGCCCACGGGCCCACAGTCTGCGCATATAAGAGGCTCTGTCGCCGCAGGCCATGTTACCAGATGAATGCTGGACCGACATCGGCCGTCGGAGGGAGTGACCCATCCGTCTTTCGGGTGATGGAGAGCGCCTGCTCGCGGTCTGAGGCGGGGGGGGGGTGCCCAGGCTGTATAATACGCCGGAAGGGCCGTCGTTCAGGAGGAGAGTACGATGAGGCAAAGAGGCTACGGAAGGGACCGTGAGCTGACCTTGCGCATGTTTTTCACGATGTTCATGTTGGGGCTGGTCTACGTCGCCTTCCTGGGCCTGCTCTTCTGGGCCGGGATCAGCCCGATCTTCATAGGGATCATCGCCGTCGTCATGGCGATATTCCAGTACTACGGCTCCGACCGGATCGTGCTGATGACCACGCGTGCCAAGGTAGTTACGGCGGAGGAAGAGCCGGAGCTCCATGCCATCATAGAGCGCCTGGCGGCCATGGCAGACCTGCCGAAGCCCAAGAAGATCGCGGTGATGGACACTCACGTCCCCAACGCCTTCGCCACCGGACGCAACCCGAAGAACGCGGTGATAGCGGTCACGCGGGGGCTCCTGAGCCGCCTGAACGAAAAAGAGATCGAGGCGGTGCTGGCCCACGAGCTCACCCACGTCAAGAACCGCGACGTGGCCGTCATCACCCTTGCCAGCTTC
>JADFHV010000273.1 GCA_022566975.1 Chloroflexota bacterium | reverse complement strand
GTGGATGGACCGTCTCCGCCGGCAAAGGCTTCCAGGTCTTGATCGGGTCGCGTGCATGAATCTGCTTCGAGCTGACCAGAAGCTTGTAATGTTCGGCCAATTTGTCGAGCTCGGCCAGGGCCGGATTGCGGTCTTCTTCCGAGAAAAGGATGCTCAGGCCGACCGCTTTCGCCCCATAGCCGTCGAGGAGGTCGAGCATCTTGGCGATGCGTGAGCGGGGCCAAGGCCAGCGACCGAGCTGCTGGAGCTTATCTCGACCAAAAAGGTATCCCCGGTGGAGCTGACCGAGCTCTACTTCAACCGCATCGACAGGCTGGACCCGAAGCTGAACTCGTACCTCCTCCTGACACGAGACGCGGCGATGGAGTCAGCCAAGGCCGCCGAGGAGGCGGTGGTCCGTGGTGACGAACTGGGCGCGCTACACGGCCTGCCCATCTCCATCAAAGACAGCCAGATGACCAAGGGCGTGCGGACGACCGGCGGGTCTGTGGTGTTCAAGGACCGGGTCCCCGATAGGGATGCCGCCGTGGTGGAGCGGGTGCTGGATGCCGGGGCCATCATGCTGGGCAAGACCAACCTCCCCGAGTTCGGCCTGGTCGGCGTCTGTGAGAACCGGCTGGGCGACCACGGCCGCAACCCCTGGAACACCGATCGAGTCCCGGGAGGGTCCAGTGGAGGTGCGGCAGCGGCCATGGCCGCCTGCCTGTGTCCGCTGGCGACCGGCGGCGACGGTGGAGGCTCGATACGCATACCCGCCAGCTTCTGCGGAATCTACGGCATCAAGCCGACCCAGGGCCGGGTATCGGGCTACAGCGGTTTGGCTGGCCCACCGGCGCCCAACACCTTCTCCCAGCAGGGTCCCCTGAGTCGTACCGTCCGGGACTCGGCGCTGCTGCTACAGGTCTTGGCCGGGCACGATCGCAGAGACCCGACCTCCCTCCGTGAGACGCCACCCGACTTCGTCGGCGCTGTTGACAAGGACATAAAGGGCCTGCGGATCGCATGGAGCCCTGACTACGGCTTCGCGGCGGTGGACCCCGAGGTCCTGGAAGTGACCTCCAGGGCGGCCCACGTTTTCGAGGAGCTCGGCTGCCATGTGGAGGACTCAGACCTGGTAATGGAGTCGCCATACGACGCCTATGGGCCATTATACGAGGCGGGCGCGTACGCCTCACACACCCAGCATCTGGAGACCCATGGCGAGGAGCTGACCTACTTCGCAAGGGACTTCATCGAATGGGGATCAAAGGTAACCGCCGCCGATTACGCCAGGGCCCTGGGCCTTATCGACCGTTTGAAAGCGCAGATGACTGACCTGTTCGAAAAGTACGACCTTCTGCTTTCGCCCACGACGTCGTTGACGGCGCTGCCGGTCGGCGAGTTCCCCGACGAGGTCGCGGGCAAGCCGGCCTATCCCCACCGCTACTTCGGCTTCCATCCCTTCACATACCCGATCAACGCCATCGGGCATGCGGCTGCCAGCATTCCCGCCGGTTTCTCCTCCGACGGAATGCCCATCGGCCTTCACATCGTGGGGAGAAAGGGCGGCGAGGAGACGGTGATAGCCGCGTCGGCGGCCTTCGAGCGGGCGAGCCCGTGGATACAGCACAGGCCGCCGGTGTCCTGACGTGGGGCAGGAAAAGGATATGGGAAGTAAGTACCTGTGGACGCGGCTCGAAGACAAGGTCACGCACCTGGTCGACGAGTTCCCCGGAGTGGCCGGGGTCTGCGTCGCCGGCCTGGCCAGCCCCCACCGTCTGAAGGTCCGGCCAAACGAAGTGTTCCCAACCGCGTCATCCATCAAGATCCATATTCTCGCTCAGCTGATGTTACGTGCTGAGCGGGGAGAGGTAGACCTGGGAAAGAGGATCTGCGTTACCCCTCAGATGCGCGCCGCCGGAAGCGGCATACTGGCCGATCTAGACGGCGACGTGGAGCTGACCATTGGGGACCTTGCGACCCTCATGATCATCGTTTCAGACAACACCGCCACCAACATCTGCATCGACCTGGCGGGCATGGAAGAGACCAACGACCTGATACGGGAGCTCGGGCTACGGTCCACGCATCTGCGGCGCAAGATGCAGGACAACGCGGCGGTGGCCGAAGGCAGGGAGAACGTCTCCACGCCCGAAGAGATGGTCGCCGTCCTGGAGCGCCTGTACAACGACCGGCCCTCCACTAAGGCGGCCAGGATGTGTCTGGACGTGCTCAGAAAACCGAAGCCCGGGCCGCTGAGAAAGGGCATACCGCCGGCCGTCCCGCTTGCCAACAAGACCGGCGGGGTCGAGAACGTGAGCTGTGACGCCGGCATAGCCTACCTGCCACGACGGCCCTACGCGATCGCGGTCATGACCAAGTTCGGCCTTGGCGCACCGGAGGTGCACGACCGGTTTATTACGGACGTTGCCCGCGCCGTACATGAAACGATGGCCACCCTGGACACGACCACCGACTTCGGTCGCGGCATTCCGAGTCCCTAGTGCTGTGTCACAGATGTTTCGATCAGTGTCATTCTGAACCCTTCGGTGAAGAATCTAAGAGAGCTCGAAGGGTGGTGCGACGGAGTTAGGATAAGCCCATGGCCCTAGATTCTTCGTCGCTCCGCTCCTCAGAATGACGGTTCGGTACGGTCGACTGGAACCTTCCCAACGTATGTGACACCGTCATTCGACAGTTCGATGGAGTTTGGGGCGATTCGCAGGCAGTGGTTCGACGGGCTCACCACGAGCGGAAAAGCCCTATGTCCCGCTCACCCTGAGCTTGTCGAAGGGCTATAATTCTCCACACGAATTCTCGATTCGGGACGGTAGCCGACCAGGGAATCGTCAACTGGAGCACTCGCCAATGGCATCGCGCTCTGACATAGAAGAGGTGGTGGTCTCGACTCTCCGCAGCTTGGGGATCACCTACGAGCTAATTCAGATCGATCCCGAGTTCGCCGACACTACGCTCTTCTGTGAAAAGTACGGGTACCCGCTGGAACACTGCGGTAACGCCATAGTAGTTGCATCCAAGAAGGAGCCCAAGCAGTTTTCCGCGTGCATCGTCAAGGGTTCGGACCGCCTGGACGTGAATAAGACGGTCCGGAGACTCATGGGAGTATCGCGGCTGTCATTCGCCGCTCCCGAAGAGACCATGGACCTGACGGGTATGATGATCGGTGGCGTTACCCCGCTTGCCCTGCCTCCCGAAGTGCCCATCTACGCTGACGACAAGCTGCTGGGGCTGGACTACGTGATCCTGGGCTCCGGCAGCCGGTCTTCAAAGCTCAAGATCCCCCCTGAAGACCTGTGGAGGATCCCCAATCTCGAGTTCGTGGACGGACTCTCC
>JADFHV010000272.1 GCA_022566975.1 Chloroflexota bacterium | reverse complement strand
GTGGACACCAGGAGAAGGGCGATCGGGACACCCCAACCGACCGCCAGGTAGGCCAGCGCCAATCGAGGCCGCATCCCCCTAAGCGCGACGTAGAGCAGCCCGGCCCACGCGACGATGCCCAGGGGCCACCCCAGGCCCCAGGCGGCCAGCTGTCGCATCTGGTACCAGTAGGGAGTGGTGTCGATGTACTGCCGCGTGAAGGGGAGGTCACCGATCCTGCGGACCATCTCCGACTGCGCGACGACGTCGTCGTAAAAGCGACCCCAGTCCAGGAACATGTACGGCTGGGTGATGAACAGGACGGCGAGGGAGACCCCCAGCCCCGCAGCGATGCCCTTGATCGCAGCCGGCCAGCGCTGGCTGAAGGACCGCTCGCCGGTCTGAGTGTCGCTCAGCGAGAAGGCGTACATCACGTGGGCAACGAAGAAGGCCCCGAATATTGGCGCCAGGCTGACCTTGGTGGCCAGCGCCAGGCCGATGAACGCGCCCGCCAGGGCCGAGTCTCTGACCCTGCCTTCCCTGGCCACGCGGAGCATGAAGTAGAGCGATACCACCGTGAACAGGGCCAGGAGCGTGTCCACGGCGAAGAAGTGGCTGAGCTGGATGTGGACCACCGCCAACGCCGCCAGCGCCGATGCCAGCAGGGCCTCCCGGCGGCCGTAGAGGCGGCTCCCCAGCACGAAGACCATCACGACGGTGGCTACATCGGCGAGGCCGGACATGGCGCGCCCCGCAACGCGAAGGTCCCGCAGCCCATCGCCCGGAAAGAGACCGTACACCAGGTCCACGCCCTTCAGCAGATAGAGTGGCAGGCTGCCGTAGGGGAACCAACGCGGGTTCCAGGAGCTCTCGTCGGCGTCGAGAAGCGAGCCGAGGTCGCCCAGCGAGGGCGGCGAGATCTGCTCGACCTTAGAGAGGATAGCCCGTTCGTCCGGGTGCGGCGTCCAGTCGTATCCCCGGTCCCAGTCGAGCCCGTACAGGCGCAGGGCCAGTGCCAGCCCGACGACCAACAGCAGCCCCGCATACAGGAGGCGTTGACGTCCCAGCGGCGAAATGCCGCTCCGCGCGGTGGCAGGCGCCGATACCCGTTCCATACTCAGTCCATTCTAAAGGCGAACCGTTCGGGCGGCAATCGGAGCGCCGTGGCGGCCGTGTTTGGGCGGTGATCGATCAGTCTTATTCTACGTTGCGAGCCCGACGGGAGTTTTGTGTCCCGACCGGAGGAGGCCTCTATCCAAGGATGAGCCGCAGAAGGGCTCGACCTCGCATGGGTCTGGGGCGAGGGGACGTTACGGCACAACGCCGGCCGGGGCACGCGCGCAGGCCCTACCCCAGATTCCTCGTCGTCCCGACGTGTCGGGACTCGGAATGGCCATACCGATCGCTGGTTAGCTGCGGCACACGAGTGAGGGTCCCGACGTGTCGGGACCCCCTACGGAGGCGGTAGACCGCTGTTATTCCGAGGAGCCCGGTCGGACTGACGAGCGGGGAACACGTTCGGGGCGACGAGAGCGGCTAGCCGCGGTACCGCTGCGCCTGCCCGACGATATCCACGCCGAGGGCCTCGCTCCACGCGGCCAGAAGCTGCATGGAGATGGGGCCGGGCTTCCCGTCCCCTATCTGCCTGTTGTCGGCCCTGGTCATGGGCTGCACGCAGGGGCCCGTGCTGGCGAAAAAGGCCTCGTCAGCCGTGTACAGGTCGTAGGGCTGGAGGTCCTCTTCCACCAGAGGGATGTTGAGCTGGGCTGCCAGATCCAGGACCATCCCTCTCGACACTCCCTGTAGGATGTCGTTATCCGGGGGGGTCCGGATCACACCGTCACTGACCAGAAAGACGTTGTTGGTGGTGCCCTCGGTCAGGTTACCGTTCAGATCGGTAAGGATCGGGTACGCCTCGGGGTCGACGTCCGCGGTCTCCAGGTCGGCGAGGGCGAAGTTCATCCGGCTCCAGTGCTTGATCTTGGGGTCCAGGGACTGGGCCGGAAAGCTCCGGGTGCGCACGATGACGCCATGGGAGCCCTCGTCGTAGTGCCGGGCGAAGGTCCGGAAGCCGATGGGCATTACTTTCACACAGACCGTTGGCGGGCCGGCGTCCCGCGCCCTGGCGCCGGGTCCCCGGGTCACGAACTGCCAGATGCTATAGTCCCCTACCTCGCTTCGAACGTCCTCGTTGCGGGTGACGACCTCCTCGCTGATGTCGGTCATCTCCTGCTTGGTGAGGCCCGGATCGATGCGCACGTAGGTCAGCGACCGGTACAGCCGGTCTATGTGCTCTTTCATCCGGAAGCTCTTGCCGTCGAAGGTCCGGGCAACGTCGAAGACCACGTCCCCGCCTATGAAACCTCGGTCGTTGGGGTCTATCGTCACCTGGCTCCAGGGCACCCACTCGCCGTTGAAGTACGTTATGTAGTCCGCCATTGTTGCCTCCTTGTCCTAATCACTTAGAGCTGTGTCAACACTGTTGTGATACGTAGGGCTTCCCCCCCATCTCAATCTTCCCCCTTGAGGGGGAAGAGGTATTATCCTCTCCCCCGGCTCCGCGGGGGAGAATTAGAGAGGGGGTCTTGAGACGCCTGGGAGCCTGCGTAGTACGTGTGACAGACACTAGTAGCTATCTCAAAATGGCAGATGCCTTGTCGTCGCCATTAGCCCGAGGCGGCCTCGCGGGCCGCGTCACGCCTGGCAAGGTCCACTATGTCTACGCCCGCCAGCTCACCGAACGCGGCCAATAGCTGTTTGACTATCGGCCCGGGCTTGCCGTCGCCGACCGTGCGCGTGTCCACCCTCGTCATCGGGAGGACGCAGGGGCTGGTGCTGGCGATGAACGCCTCGTCGGCCGTGTACATGTCGTAGGGCTGGAGGTCCTCCTCGTTGCACGGAATCCCGAGCTGCTCGGCCAGCTCTACCACCACAGCCCGTGTCACCCCCTGGAGGATATGCTTGTCGGTGGGCGTGCGAATGACTCCGTCGGTCACCATAAAGAGATTGTAGCTGATGCCCTCGGTGAGGAAGCCGTCGAGGTCCGTGAGTATCGGATAGCCCTCGGGATCTATGTCGGCGGCCTCCAGATCGGCCAGGGCGAAGTTGTTCCGGCTGTGGTGCTTGACCTTGGGGTCGAGGGACTGGGCCGGATAGCTCCGGGTACGGACGATGACGCCGTGGACCCCGGTGTCGTACAGGGGCGCGAGCCGGCCGTTGCTGACATTGCCGTTGACCTTGACGATGACGTTGGGGCTGTGGGCATCCCGGGTCCTGCCTCCCGGCCCGCGGGTCACCATCGGGTAAAAGCTGAACTCGCCGTTCTCACACATGCCGGCGTTACGTCGCATGCCCTCGTAGCA
>JADFHV010000271.1 GCA_022566975.1 Chloroflexota bacterium | reverse complement strand
ATCACGCTCGAAATGGCTCAACGACCCGCCAAGCTAAGGAGAAGTACCTGAAGGCATACTTTTTGACTGCCATTTTTTCAGTATTTTCTGTGCTTTGAGTTGCATCTCTCGCCGGTAATCGTCAGAAAGCCGTCGCCGTCGATCTGCGAGTAGAGGACTCGTCCGCCGTTTAGCGTCGTAACGTCCGGGGCCGGCCAGTCGGCGCGTCCCAGGGCACGCCGCATAAAGGTGAACATGTCCAGCCGCAGGTGTCTCCGGAACGAGTCCAGGTCTTCCCAGAAGATGTATCCCTCCTGTGCGTAGCCGCCCGCGGGGCCCACGAACACAACGTCGCTGAGGCCGTCGGTCAGGTCTGACCGGTTCACCGTGAGCCACACCTCGTTTTCCGGGTCTACGGAGACCACTTGCTGATAGGTCAGCAAACCGGGGTCCAGCTTGCGCTCGTACTCCACGAGCTCCGAGATGGCACTAGCCACCTCGATGCTCTCCGAGTCGTCCGTGAAGTTCCCTCTGAACTCGGCCCCCAGGAGCTTGAATAGCCTGGCCGGCTCGCGAGTGGGCAAGGGCCTACCGGTGGTGCTGTCTCTGAACACGCCGGCGCTCCCCAGCAGCACGTATTTCCGTCCAGCGGCCACGTTGGCCTCTACCCAGTCGATGAACTCCATCGGCCGGCGCATCCGGGGGTCCTGAAACCAGGTGAGCACGGCCGCATAGGGGGACATCTCGTCCAGCGGAGGTAACGGCTGGGTATCGACGTCCAGGTAGTGGACCCCGTAGCCCAGATGCTGCAGCGCGAACTCGGCCAGCCGGTGGACCTCGTTTGAGGTCGACGTACGCCCCTCGGATGAGTCGATGACGGCCAGTACGTAGCGAGGAATACCGCCGCTCGGTGTGAGCAGGCCTGTTCCGGCCGACGCTGGACGGCCGCTCGCCTCTATGGTGTCTGGGCTCGCGCCATCGCCACAGGCCACCAACGTCAGCGACAGGACCAGTGCGGCGAGCCCCCACGCCCCGCCGATAATCGCACCCGAACGGTCCGGTCCGCGGCTCGCAGGTCCTGCGATACGGGTCTCCATCACCAGTCTGAGGTGGCCTTCACCACCAGAAGCGTCACGTCATCGTCCAATCGGCCCTGTGTATGGGCGCGCAGATCGCTCACTACAGTCCTGACTATCTCTTGTGCGTCGGACGCAGCGGTGTCCGCGACGAGTCGCCTCAGCCGTTCCTCCCCGTAGAACGTTCCCGAAGAGTCTCTACATTCGGTAACCCCGTCTGTATAGAGAACGGCGGTGTCGCCTCTCGCGATGCTCAGGACCGTCTCGTCGAAACGCGCATCGGGGATGATCCCCAGCAACAGCCCGGTCGAATCGAGGGCCTCGTACTCCTGGCTCGAATCGTGGTAGATGAGTAGAGGAAGGTGCCCGGCGCTGGCGTATTGCGCCGTCTTGGCGTCGGTGTCGAGTACGACGATACACATGGAGATGAACAGCCCCGTCTGGTCCAGGTCGCCGTACAGCGCATCGTTCAGCCGATGCAGTATCTCCGAGGGCCGCGTTGTCTGCTCGAATATCAGGCGAACCGCGCTCCTGGCGGCGGTCATCATCAGGCCGGACGCGACGGAGTGTCCCGACACGTCAGCGATCAAGGCACACACCGTGCTTGGGCTGCGCTGGAAGACGTCGTAGTAGTCGCCGCCTACCCTATCGGTGGCCAGGTAGGCGGCGGCAAGGTCTAGTCCTTCGATGTCGTACTCGGCAGCCGGCAGGAGCTGTCGCTGGATGGTCTGTGCCAGCTCCAACTCCCTGCTGATCCTGTCCGCCTCGACGAGACGCCGGGCCTGTCTGAGGTTATTGAGGAATACGCCGGCCTGAGTGCTGAGGGACTGGGTGATTTTCAGCTGGCCGGCCAGAAACGGCTCCGAGGCCGCTTTCTGGACCACCACTGCACCCACCGGACTGCCGTCCAGCATCACAGGGGTTATCATCGTGGGCCTGGGTCCCAACCTGTCGTCCTCCGACGGCTCCGGGGAGGTATTGGATGAGATGCCCCTTGAAAGGACCCGTTCAAGCTCAGGCAAGTCCTGGAGCAACTGGGACCCCGAGGACCCGCTCAGATCCCCCTTGGCGGCCCTTAGCTCCAATGACTCGTCGATCGTAAGCACCAGCGCGGCGTCCTCGCCACCTGTGGCCTCCAGGACGCGGTCCAGCAGGATTTGACCTAGCTGGGCCTCGTCCGTTGCGACGCCGAACGAGGAAGCCAGGTCGAAGAAGAGATTGATCTCCTCGTAGGCGTCGAGAAGCTGGGAGGCCAGGTCGTCCACGTCTGCCCGGTGCTTGTGCGAGACCGCCAGGTGCCGCTCGATGACGGAGGCAACGACTTCGAGGTTCACCCCGCCGCCAGCCGCGTTGAGCATGCAGACCTCACCGCTCGGCAACCGGAGAGGTACGCTTAACGCATCCGGGGGCGGCTCTCCGTGGTCACCTGAGGGTCCACCGGCCAAGGAGGCGTCGAACACAGGTAGTTTCTGCGTAGAGGCTACCGAGTCCTCGTCCTCTTTGGAGATGGAGAGGGCTACACCCGTGGAGGCGGTCAACTCCTCGACAAACGACCGGAGGGCATGCAGATACCTGGCGGAACCGTCTCGCAAGTGAGGCCTCCTCGAGGGACTCTACCTCTGGGGGGTGGATGAGCGGTCATCCAGAGCCTCCACAATCTCAGCGAGGTGGCTGGGCGAAAAAGGCTTTGTTATGTAGTCGGTGGCTCCCAACGCCAGGCCTCGCTCCCGGTCGATGTCCTGGCCCTGGGCTGTCAGGATGTAGATAGGAAGGCTGCGGTGCCCGACCTGTTCTCGTATTTCTTCGCACACCTCGAACCCGCTCATGCTTGGTAGGTTGAGGTCGAGGAACACGATGTCCGGGGGATCGGAGGCCACGGCGTCGCATGCCAGCCGACCGTCCTCTACTGTGATTACGTCGTGCCCTCGCTTTTCGAAGAGAAATCGCAGCATGTGCCTGATATGGGGCTCGTCGTCGACCACGAGGATCTTCATGACCTATCGCGCTTCGAAGTGCCGGACCGCCTCGGTGAAGTCGGGATAGATGTCGAATACCTGGTCCAACCGGGTGAGCTCGAAGATACGCTTGACCGGAACCTGGGTGCCTGGTGCAACAGACCTAGACCATCCGACCCAACTCGTCGTAACAACAAAGCTGGCAAGTAGCAAGTGAGCCAACGCTGCAAACAGTTGATATGAAGCACCGTCGTCGCTGTAGACTCGCCAGAGCCAGGTGATATAGATGGCGACCTGGCCGATCGTGAGTGCGAAGAGCATGCCAACGAACGTCTGACGGATCCTCAGTTCAACG
>JADFHV010000270.1 GCA_022566975.1 Chloroflexota bacterium | reverse complement strand
GGAAGAAATCGTATCTGAGGGGCACCCCTTCGACGATGCTCAGGGCAGGCTCTCAGGCTCTCGGCAATCCCGACAGATCGGGACTGCCCACCCCATTTTTCATCAGCCTGCCAGACTTCTTCCAATTCATGCAATCCTGCCCCTTTTCTGTGGACCTGGGCCCTGTCGCCTATGTGTCGCGTGTGGTGATCTGGACTATCTGCTGTTCCTCGTCCCTGGGTATCTCGGATACCGCGTTCTCGAACTTGGGAAGCCGTACCCAGCGTCCCGTCTTCGACATGGTCACTCGGGTCGCCGCCCAGGCCAGTGCGCCGGTCTGACCGTCGGTAGCCGGCGCAAGGATGGACAGTACGTTGGCGCCCCGTCCTCTGGCGTAACGCCCGCCGTCCAGGTGTCCCTGCCCTATGGGGACGGACACGAGGTCCGGAGGCATTCCCGGATGCCGGTAAGCCAGGGCCTCGACACTACCGTGGAGCGAGGTCAGGCGTACGACGTCACCCTCGTCGATGCCCATTTCACGCGCCACCTCGGCGTTTATCTCGACCCAGGTCTGCCAGGTCGCGCTCGTCACCGGGTCCGGAGTCGCCTGTAGCCACGGTAGGGAAGCGCCTCTGCCATCTCCCAGCGAGGCTGACGCGAAGGGCATCAGATGGAACGTTCGCGGCGCCTCGGGGCTGGAGAACTGGGCCGACACCTCGCGGTCCGGGAGCTGTGGCGGGTCTGAGACGGGGTCCGTGGACCTGGCCGAGGTGTCCCACCATCCGCCCCTCTGGAGCACGCCGTTCCAGAAGAACCTGAAATCGCCGGCCCTGACTGAGCCGCGGCCCGTCTCGAAGAGCTGTCGCGCGCCATCCTGAAGGATGTCCTTGAAGGTCTCACCCGGGAGGCCCAGGTCCAGCTCCAGGTCCTTGGCCGCCTCCAGGAGGACATCGACGAAGCCCCTTGTACCAAGATGGACGCCTCTGCCCTCGAACAGCGGTCGCACAACCGGCTGCTGGAATCCAACGGTCTGATAGCCGGGTCCAGGGTCGGGGATGTCGCTGCCCCAGTCCTCCAGATAGTGGTGGCTGGGCAGGATGAGGTCGGCCATGGAGGTGGTGTCGTCCATCATCCCGGAGAAGCTGAAGATAAAGGGAACGTCGAAGGTAGCGCGCTTGAAGTCGGTGCCGTCGGGCAGGCCATACCACGGGTCGGGGCCGTTGACCATGAGCACCTGGACGCGCCCCTCCCTCATGTCTTGGACCAGCCGCTGCCAGTCGGCGAACGAGTTGATGGAAGGTGCGGTGGGCACGTCCGCCAGGGGCGGCTTGGGATTGAACAGGATTCCGCCGGGCCGGCCGACACTGCCGACCAGGTGGTTCAGGGAGTATATGGACGTGAGGTTGAAGAGGCCGTTGGTGTGGGCGCCGGCGGAGCCGCCGCCGATGGCGAGGGCGGGACCGCTCTCTGCGAACTCCCGGGCGACCCTGCGAATTCTGTCGGCCGTCTCGTCCACGGGGGCCGCGTCCGAGATTTTGCCCGCGACCGCCGTGGGAGCAAAGGCGTCGAGGCGACCGGCGTCGCCTCCCGTCAGCGCCGCGACGCCGTCCGAGTCGCCCAACCCCTGGGACACGATGACCTGGGCGATGCTCAGTGCCAGCAGGCCCTCGGTGCCGGGCCTGACGTAGAACCACTCGTCGGCGTTGGCGCCTGTCATAGAGAAACGCGAGTCCACATGGACGAGCTTGCCACGCGGACGGTCGCCCTGTCGGAACTCTCCGTAGCTGCGGGCGTATCGCACCGGCGAGACCCAGGTATTAAGGAAGTCGGCCCCGAAGGAGAGGATATATGAGGCGTTCTCGATGTCGAAGTCCGGCATCACCTGCTGGCCGAAGACCTGCCTGATGGCAGCCGCGAGGGTTGTGCGCTCCAGGGGCTCGTAGGCCAGGTGGCGGCCGCCGAACCTGGAGACGAACCGCTCTACTACCATGCCGGTGTGGCCGCCTATGGGATCGGTCACCATTACCATGCCGGACTGGCTGCCGGCCTTCTGGAGGTTCTGGAGCTGGAAGGTGAGCCTGCCCAGGGCATCGGTCCAGCTTATCTCCTCGAACTCCCCCGAGCCGCGGTCTCCGAGTCTTACCAGCGGCCCCTTGATGCGGTCGGGATGGTAGAGGGCCTGGAGCGAGGCCTCGCAGCGTGCGCTGTGCCGGCCTCTGTTGATGGGATAGTCGACGTTGCCCTCGATCTTCTTGGCCCTTCCCTCCATTACGCGAACGACCAGGCCCTCGGGGGTGGGGCACTGACGGCAGACGGTGGCATACCAGTTGTGGAGCCCGGTGACCATGTCCTCGGGCATCTCGAGGGGCGACTCGACGAGGAGCTCGTCCTCGGGGACGCCACACGCCTGGAACAGGACGGCGCCGGTAGCGGTGCCGCCCACCAGGGTCAGGAATTTTCGTCTGGTGAGTGCCATTGTTTAGCTGTCGGACTCGTTCGTCCGAGCATGTCTCGGGTCGGCCTGAAGGCCGAGCCCACGCCCAGCACTGTAGTCTGGCCCCATCGTCGAGCTCAGGGCAGGCTCTCCAGGGCCAGCCGGCATGTTAAACCCTCTCTGGACCGTCTCTAGTAGTGACACGTCGTGCAGTCGGTTGGGGCATTGTTGTCGCGGTGGCAGTCGACGCAGTCACTCATCTTCAGAGATCGTACCTGCTCGACCTTGACCATACCGCCGACGTCTCCGTGGCAGATGGTACACGTCGCGGAAGCGGCTATGTCAAGGGTCTCTCCGACGCTGGCATCCGGCTTGATCTCGCGGGCCTCGGTCAGGCGTATCTGGGCCAAGGGATCGGTCACCAGGTCCTCGACCACGGTCCTGACTCCGGAGAACCTCCTGACGTGTGCTTCGTGGACGAAGTGGACGTGGTCCGGGACCCTGTGGACGCGGACCCAGTTGATCGCCAGGCCGGCGTCGAAGGTGTCGCGGAGCTTTTGGACCTCCTCGATGCCGTCACCGACGACCTCGTGGCAGGACATGCATAGAGCGACGGCCGGTATGGTGGCGGCAGCGCCTTCGGTGACGTTCCTGTGGCAGAAGGTGCAGTCGAGCCCCAGCTGCTCGACGTGGACGGTGTGAGGGAAGGCTATGGGCTGCGTGGGGCCCTCGGTGTAGCCGAAGATGATCGGCTGTCCAAGCCATGCGGATATGACGAAGACGATAGCCAGCACGGTGCCCCCGAAGCCGACGAGTCCCAGGAGTCCGAGAAATCCAAACAAGACCAGCTTTCTAGTCGGCGGCCTCGAGATCTGCGTAGCGCTCGAAGCGCTGGACGACATGCCTCGTCAGGACGCCGTACGGCATCGGGTGCCGGAGCACCGCGACCAGCTT
>JADFHV010000269.1 GCA_022566975.1 Chloroflexota bacterium | reverse complement strand
CTCTCCAGCATGTTCTGGGTCGCTATGACCATGAAGGGGTTCGGCAGAGGGAGCGCCTCACCGTCCGCGGTCACCTGGAACTCCGCCATAGCCTCCAGGAGGGCCGACTGCGTCCGCGGTCCGGTGCGGTTGATCTCGTCGGCCAGGAGGATGTTGGAGAAGACGGGCCCGGGCTTGAACTCGAACCTGCTCTCGTGCATGTTGAAGACGGACGTGCCGGTGATGTCGCTGGGAAGAAGGTCGGGGGTGCACTGGATGCGGGAGAAGCTGCCGCTGATGGAGCGGGCGAGCGTCTTGGCCATCAACGTCTTGCCTACTCCGGGCCCGTCCTCCAACAGCAGGTGGCCCTGGGTCACGAGGGCGAGGAGGACCGACCTGACCGACTCCTCGGACGCCACCACCGTTCGGGAGACGTTTTGCGTCAGCGACTCGACAAGCTCGCGAAAGCGCCGCCTCGTCTCAGCCTCCGAGCCAACCGCTCCGTCGTCCCGGACAACCGTCGTCGTTCCCATCGCTCCGGCCTTCTCCTTCGGGCGGTCTCGACGCCCAGTGTAGCACAGGCATACGGGCCTTCCTCGGACGCGGTCCGCCGGCCCGGCCCGTCGACAGAGTCAATTCTAGCGACATACCACCAGCGAACCACCAAGGCGACACCTGTTTTCGTGAGAGCTAACACCAGCGAAGTGGCTGCGCGCGCAACTCCAGAACGCGGATTTGACACCGTATGCGACGGCGAATATCCTATCGCGGCTGGAGAGGCCGGTCATTCTGAAGACGCATCGAGAGCAGCCTGGATGACAAGACTAAACTGGTACAAGGGCAACATCCATACCCACACGACCAAATCCGACGGCGACGACACGCCCGAGAACGTCGTCCGGTGGTTCAGGCGTCACGGCTACGACTTCCTGGTCCTGAGCGACCACAACCACCTCACCCTTTTGGAGTACGGACGCGGCAAGAGGCGGTTCAGACGGCCGCTGATGATCCCCGGCGAGGAGGTCTCGGTCAACATACACCGGGGAGAGACGGCCATCCACGTCAACGGCATCGGGGTCTCAAGGGTCGTCGAGCCCGTGGATGCCACAGAGGTCGTGCCCACCCTCCAGGCCAACGTCGACGCCATTCTCGGCGCCGGCGGCATCGCCTCCATCAATCACCCCAACTACAAGTGGTCCTTCGATCACACAGCCATCTCCCAGGTCAATGGCGCGAGCCTCCTGGAGGTCTTCAACGGACACCCTCTTATGAACGCGAACGGGGCACCCGGCAAGCCGAGCTTCGAGGGGATATGGGACGGTGTACTCAGCGCGGGCAAGGCCATTTTCGGGGTTGCCACCGACGACTCGCACAACTACAAGGACTTTCGCCCCGACCTGGCGAACCCCGGCCGCGGGTGGCTTATGGTCAGGTCACGCGAGCTCTCCCAGGACGCCATCGTCGAGGCGCTCGCTGCAGGCGAGTTTTATGCCTCCACAGGAATCGTCCTAGACGAGCTGGGCATCTCCGGCAAGACTATTTCGCTAAGGATTGCTCAGCACCACGACTTCGTCTACACCACCCGATTTATCGGCCGAAACGGCCACGTCTACGGGGAGGTCGTCGGGACCGAGGCTGAATACTCCGTACAGGGCAACGAGGGATACGTCCGAGCGGCCGTTACCTGCTCATCGAGACCCCGGGCCTGGACGCAGCCCGTGTTCGTCACCTAGCAGGCGGCATCTCCACCGGATAGCCCGCCGCCTCCCAGGCATCCGTACAACCAGGAAGGACGGCGACGTCGTCGAACCCGGCCCGCTCCAGGACGCTGGCCGCCGTGCTCGCGCGGACGCCGGCCGTGCACACGTTGACCTAAGACCCGACCTTCTCCAGCGACTGCAGTCCTTTCAGGGCGCAGGCCCGGGCCTCCTGGGAGCACACCCACGTAGGACGAGTTCCCCAGGCTCTCTATCTGTATCTGGTTAAGAACATCCGTCGTTCTGCCCAGCTATCCTAGCGTCGCTCCTTCTGTCACCCTGAGCGAAGCGAAGGGTCTAAGGCCGAGCATCTCCAGGCCGCGACAACATGGCAAACATCGAGCGGCCTTAGATTCTTCGGTCGCTTCGCTCCTTCAGAATGACCACGACGTCACTTCGACGTTCAAGCCGCCGCGCTGGGCACCTCGGTCTGCAGTCCCCTGGTGTATATCCGGCGCAGCGTCAATCGCTGCCAGCTAGCGAACATCACGACGATAAAGACCAGGCCCCCGCCGATCAATAGATAAGGGGCGTTGACGACGTCCGCCAGGCCACCGTTAACCAGGTTGGCCGTGGCCATCATGCCGCCGATGTGGACGGAGTACACGCCCCCTACCCGACCGCGGACGCCGTCGGGGGTCACCGACTGGATCATGGTGTGGGTAAGGGTCATGAAGCCCGCCTGGGTGGCCCCCATGCCGACGGCGCTCAGAAGCGCCATGGGCATGCCGTTGGACATCCCAAGGATGATAGGCGTAAGCCCGCTTAGCACGCCGAGGTTCAGGAACAGACGGCCCCTCGTCACCTCGCTCTGGATCCCTGCAATCGCCACCGACGATATCAGCGCTCCAGCCCCCACGGCCATCATCAGGTAGCTGAACCCGGCTCCCTCGGCGTTGAGCTGCTGCCTCGACAGCACTGGGAGAAGCGACTCGAAGGACATCGTCATTCCGCAGTGGAAGAGGGCCATTAACACCACTGCGCGCAGGACCGGTGTGCGGTAAACGTACCGAAGGCCGTCCATCATGTTGTTGACAAACCCGCGACTGGTGTCGATCTCGCCGGTGGAGGAGGTACGAATCCTCAAGGTCTGGACCAGGCTCACCATATAGAACCCTGTGCACATGAAAAAGGCCGCCTCGACGCCTACCGTCCCCAGCATCGGTGCGATGGCCGCTGGCCCCAGCAGACGCGACCCGTTCATCGCCGCCTGGTTCAGGGCGATGGCATTCAGCAGCAGGTGCTTGGGCACGAGGTTCGGGACCAGGGCCCCGGCGGCCGGCATCTGCGCCGCCCGCGCCGATCCGTTAACCATAGACAGGACGATCAGGTGCCAGACCTCGATGTTGCCCGTCAGCACCAGAAAACCAAGCACCAGGTTATGGACAACATTCACCGAGAACATCGAGGCCAGGACGGTCCTGCGGTCGAAGCGGTCAGCTAGATAGCCCGAGAAGGGTGTCACCACGACGCGGGGGAACATGGCGGCAAAAGTGACGAGCCCTACCCAGAGCGACGAGTCTGAGAGCTCGTAGACCAGCCAGCCCCGGGCCACGATCAGCGCCCACGCGGCCGCGCCCGCAAAGAAGCTGGCCGACCATAGCGTCCGAAAGTCAGGGTAGGCCAGCGCCATCAGGTACTGGGAGCCGATC
>JADFHV010000268.1 GCA_022566975.1 Chloroflexota bacterium | reverse complement strand
GTAGCTCGATCCTCACGGGGCGGTCGTGGTCTCCGTTCCACAGGAAGACCGTCTGGCCGTTGTCCAGCGTGCCCTCCGGCGACATGCCGAACTTGCGGTAGAACTCGATCGAGGCACTCAGGTCGCTGACGACAATGTCTATGTGGTCCACGCCGAGTAGTTTCATTCTCCCGTCCTTTCCAAATGGCTCGTAGCACGGCCTTTCGATTATCCCCTGGGGCTGACGGTCGTCAACCAATTACGTTGCTCGTGACTGTAACACTTAGCTATAGATGTCATTCCGAGGAGCCCACATCAATCCACGAATCCTAGATGCGTTCGGGGCGACGAGGAACCTGGGGAGGCGGGGCGATGACCAGGTTCAATGTGACACTTAACCGAAAGACCCTGTGGTTGGTAGGGGCGTCCCGACCGGTCGGGACGCGCCCTTGCTCCTTGTGCCCTGGCCCGCTGTCCACAATGGGACCGGGCGGACACGTAGGTCCGCCCCTACGGGCTCATACCATCTTTCTTCGGCCCTATCGGTACCAGACTCATACCATCTTTCTTCGTAGGGGCAGGTTTCCAACCTGCCCTGTACACACCAGGCTCAATGACGTGCCTCGAAGCGCGAATGGGTCAGTAGATCACCTGCTCCTGGACCAGTCGGTCGACCTCGGGCTCAGACAGCCCCAGGAGTTCCCGGTAGACGTAGTCGATGTCCTGGCCCAGGACGGGTGCCGCCGTCACCCGGGCCTCCGGCCACTGGTCGGACCTCCAGGGAAGGCCCGGAAGGTCCCTCGGCTCGCCATCACTGGTCTGCAGCTCCGTGAAGTATCCCGTCTCCCGCAGCTGCGGCTCCTCGAAGACACGGCATATGTCCAGGGAGGGCCCGGCGGGGACCCCGGCCTCCTGGAGCATCCGCATCGCCTCGTAGTCCTCCACCCGCTCCGTCCAGGACGTAATCGCGGCGTCCAGCTCGTCCTTGCGCGACCTCCTGCCCTGGGACGTGGCGAGCCTCGAGTCCGTGGCCAGCTCCTCGCGGCCCAGGACTCGACACAGCGCCCCCCACTCCTCGTCGTTGGTGACCGCTATGGCCACCCACCTGTCCGTCCCCTTGCAGTGATAGACGCCGTGGGGAGCCCAGGTCCGGTCCTCGTTCCCCATCGGTTCCGGCATCCTGCCGTTCATCTGGTAGTCGAGGACCGCCTCGGGGATGCCCGCCGTCAGGGCCTCAGCCATCGAGTAGTCGATGTACTGGCCCTGGCCCGTGAGGAGGCGATGGTTCAACGCCGCGACGGTGAGCATCGCCAGCTCCAGCCCGACCCACGGGTCGGCCCACAGGCCGCCCCTTATGGGCTCTCTGCCGGGGTAGCCGGAGATGGAGTTCCAGCCCGTGTAGTGCTGGAGCAGGCTGCCGTAGGCTACGTAGCCCTTGTCCGGGCCCGTATGGCCCGTCCCCGACGAGGAGACCATTATGATGTCGGGCCGGTCAGTCGATATGACCTCGTAACCGAGGCCCCGCCGCTCGAACACGCCGACCGCGAAGTTCTCTATCACCACGTCAGATATGGCTATCAGGCCTCTGGCCAGCTCGGTGCCCTCGGGCTTCGACAGGTTGAGGGCGACATAGCGCTTGGACTGGTTGTACGCCTGGAAGGGCGGTCCGTTGGTGGAGGGGTCGGGCCGGCGGGCGCTGCCTACCTTGATTACCTCGGCGCCCATCATCGCCAGGTGACGGGTAGCCGTAGGCCCCGCGATAATCCAGCTGAAGTCGACTATCCGCACCCCTTCGAGAGGCAGCTTACCCATCGGCGGCCCCGCTCCAGCCGAGCCCGTTGTGCTCCCCGAGCATCGGGGCAGGTCGCGCGTCCAGCGACAGCACGGTGTTGGACAGCTTATACGGGACCCCCGGGTACTTCAAGCTGCCGGCGACCGGGTGGTCTATCGTTACAAAAAACTCACGGGCCTCCAGGTGCGGGTCCTTAAGCAGGTCCTCCACGGTGTTGACTGGGAAGCACGGTATACGCCGCTCCTGGCCGTCGCGTGCGATGTCGTACTTGGAGCGGTGCCTCGTCCACTCGCCCACAAGCTCCCAGAGCTCGGGGAAGTTGCGCTGTCTCGCGTCACGAGTGACAAAGCGCTCGTCCGAGCCCCAATCGGGGTTTCCCATCAGCTCCAGCCACCTCTCCCACTGCGAGTCCTCCCTGGGAGAGATGGCTACGTAGCCGTCGGTGCAGGGGAGCACGCCTCCGATGGCGGTGACCATCCCGCCGATCGCGGCCTCCTCCCGCCGGCCCACGTCCCTGGTGGGCGCTGGACGCCCGAGCGCGCAGTTGGCGAGTCCGGCGATGACCTGTGTGACCACCGCCTCGAATGACGACACCGTAACGTGGCACCCGGTCCCGACCGTGCGGCGGCGGTAAAGTGCCATCATCGAGGCGGTGGCGCCCGCCATGCCCGCCACCAGCTCCGCCTGATGTCCCCCCGCCCGGACCGGCGGCTCCCCGTCAGGGTCCTCGACCGGGCCCAGCAGGCCGTGGGCCAGACCGGCCATGTGGTAGAGCACGAGGTCGGTGACCTTGTACTCGGCGTACGGGCCCTCTCGCCCGAACGGAGTAATCGACGTTACGATGATGTCCGGGTTCGCTTCCCTCAGCGGCGCGTACCCCAGGCCTCGCCGCTCCATCTCACCGGGTGGAAGATTCTCGACCATGATGTCCGCCTCCTCGGCGAGCGCCAGCAGGCGTCGGGCATCATCGGAATCATCGAGGTCCAGCGTTATCCCGCGCTTGTTGGCGTTCAACGCCAGGAAAAGGCCACTTTTTTCGTTGTGGTTAGCATCACCGGGAAAGGGGCCCATGCGGCGGGACTCGTCGCCGTCGGGAGGCTCCACCTTGATGACCTCGGCTCCCAGGTTGGCGAGCACCCTCGCGCAAAAGGGCGCAGAAACACGCCCGCCCAGCTCCAACACCTTGACCCCTGGGAGGAGTCCGACCGCCAAGTCGACCTCCTTGCAACTCGCCGATGATCGCGACCCGCGTCATTCTACAACCGCGGACCGCGGTTTCACAGTACGTCCCGGCAAACGGCGCGTCGAGAGGTGTCCCGCAGCCGTCTTCGTAGGGGCGTACCTGCGTGTACGCCCGTCTTGGGGCAGACAAGGAGACACCGACCGCCTGTGTAACGGGACCTCCTGAATGCGCGATTTAGACGGACGACCGCGTTCCAACGGGGCAGGGCGGGTTACAAACCCGCCCCTACGAGAAGGGAGCATCCCGGTCCCCGTAGGGGCGTACCTGCGGGTACGCTCGTCTTGGGCCAGAATCGAAGAGACCGGCCGCTGGATAAACCAGCGGCCGGTCTCTCGTCTCAGTGGAGCTATGGGATGGCCGTCTACATGCGCCTCAGTCGTAAAACGTC
>JADFHV010000267.1 GCA_022566975.1 Chloroflexota bacterium | reverse complement strand
GAGTCGATCAAAACGATGGCGCCCATGACCCGCGGGCTCACGGCACATCCTTCCGAGGCGACGCTCCGAACTCTGCCGCGCCTATACGGGGCCTTGCCCGGGAACGTCCCGGGCGCGCGTCCCTGGAATCGCTCTCCCATATTCAACGCCCACGCCCGCAACAAGCTCAGCATGACCGTGGACCTGCTTCGGCCCGAGGGCGCCGCCATCCTCAAACGTCTGGTCAAGATCAGCGACGTCTTCATCGAGAACAACGTTACCGAGTCTATGGACAAGCTCGGTATCTCTTATGAGATGCTCACGGAGCAGAACCCGGACATCATCATGCTGCGGATGCCCGCGTATGGCAACACGGGCCCCTACAGGAACTATCGGGCGCTTGGCGTCCACCTCGAGGGGGTCATAGGGCACAGCCTCTTGCGGGGCTACGCAGACATGGACCCGTCGGGCAACACGCCCGTCTACATGGCCGATGCGGCCGCCGGCGCCCAGGGGGCCTTCGCGGTGATGGCCGCCCTCCACTACAGGAGGCGGACGGGCAAGGGCCAGCTCGTCGAGCTCGCCCAGGCCGAGAACGCCCTGCCTTTTCTCGGCCAGGCCTTCATGGACTTCTCCATGAACGGCCGCAACCCCACCACCATCGGCAACCGTCACCCCTACGCCATCCAGGGCTGCTACCCCTGCAAAGGGGAAGACCGCTGGGTCTGCATTACCGTCTTTGACGACGACGATTGGCAGGCTCTGTGTACCGTCATGGACGACCCGGCCTGGTCAAGGGACGAGCGGCTCGGGGACCGGGCGAGTCGGTACGAGCAACACGATGAGATCGACGGACACATCGCCCGGTGGACCTCCCAGCGAGACCCCTACCAGGTGATGCACCTGCTCCAGGGTGCGGGCGTGGCGGCCGGTCCGGTGATGGACCAGAAAGACGCCTACGATGACCCGCACCTGAACGAGCGAGAGATGTTCGAGGAGGTGTACCAGGAGGATTGCGGGACCCACCTCTACCCCGGCGCGCCGTTCAAGATGTCCGAGACGCCTGTGAAGATCCGGCGCGGGCCCGTGCGGCTGGGAGAGGACAATGAGTACGTCTACAGGTCCCTCCTCGGACTCTCCGACGAGGATTATGACAGGCTGGAGCGTGAGGGTCACATCGGCATGGACTACGACGACGATATCCCGTAATTACAGGTCGACGGAGGCTGGCAAGTCGTCCATGCCGAAATACTCGTGCTCGACTCGGTCCTCGTAGACCTTCACGATGCGCAGCCCGGAGGGGTCGTCTCCTAGGGGAAAGCCAACCGCGCTGGAGATGACCATCAGCATGTCGCCATCGGCGGCGTAGGCGTTCCGGTGCCAGTGACCGGCAAATACTCCCGAGGTCTCGTGCTTGCGCAGCAGGTCGAGGATGATTTTCCGCCGCTCGCGGGGGATGATCGCGAGGCCGTCGTCGGGCTCGTCGGCGGACTTGCTGAACAGCGGATGGTGCATGAACACTATCGTGTGGTTACTGTTGGGGCTGTTGGCGTCGAGGTCCTTCCGCAGAAACTCTACCAGTGAGTCCCACTCCTCCGGCACCTCGGAGGGGTCCAGGCAGACCGAGCTGTTCAGCACGACGAAGTGGCTTCCCCCGGCGTCGAACGAGTAGTTGTCGCGACCGAACTTCGCGCGGTAGATACGTAGGCGTTCAGCCGTCGGCGTGTTGCCCACGTCGCAGTTGCCCGTGGTGAAGTAGATGGGAATGTCGTTATCGAGCTGCCCGGTAATCCGCATCAGCTCGGCGTGCTGCTCATCGCTATCGGAGTCCTGCACAAGGTCGCCCGTCACGACGACGAACGCGGGCCTCGATCGTTTGGCCGCCGCGATGGCCGCTTCGTACAGTGCTGTCTCGGGGAAGGTGCCGTCCCCCGGCGCCGCCCCACGCGCTTCGAACAGTCCGAACTGCGGGTCGCTTAGCTGAATGAAGAAGAACGGTGTTGTGCTACCCGACATTTCCCACCTCAAAGTGTAGGCGCTGAAAGAACGCACGCACGACGATGATTATGGTACCGACGCTCTGTGATATTTTCAATCATCCTGTCTAGAAATGGGGGATGCGGATCCAGCCCGAATGCTTTGGGGGTGTCGCTACTAACAGGTAATTGCGGGTCCAGAGCTCCACCGTCTCCACCAGAAACAGGGCCAGCGTCAGCCTCTTGCCCACCGGGTGGAGGCTGGTCTGCTCTCTGGAGGACCTACGACAGTGTTCCTCGCGAGCGATGAGGTACGATGGACCACGCGCGTTGGGCGCGACGCTCAAGATTAGGAGGAACGCCTTGGCCAAGTACGATCTTCTCCTGAAGGGCGGCACCGTCCTCGACCCGGCCAACGGCTTTGAGGGAGTCGCCGACGTCGGCATATCTGCCGGAGCGATCGACCGGGTCGCACCTGAGCTGGACCCGGCCGACGCCGACGACCTCATAGACGTAAGCGGCAAATGGGTGATGCCGGGTCAGATAGATACTCACGCCCATGTGGCCGGCATCTCGGAGAACTGGGACCCCGCTCTGGGACATGCGATGCTGGCGCGGGCCGGCACGACCACCGTGCTGGACATGGCCGGCACGGGCCCGAGCCTGATAGACGGCATCAAGCGCCGAGGCGCCGGCCTGAACGTCGCCGGCCTCTTCGTCATGGCCCCGGGGTCGACGATGGACGACGGGGACCCGTCGCCGTCGGCCCTGTCGGACATCGTCACAGGCGCTATGCGCCAGGGCTGTATCGGGGTGAAGATGATCGGCGGCTACCGACCGTTTACTCCCGAGACCACCTCCAACATCATTCGGACCTGTAACAATCAACTGGCCTACGTCGCCTTTCATGTCGGCACGACGGAGTCGGGGAGCCATCTGGACGGTCTCCGGGAGATACCCGAGCTGGTCGGTGACGGCCGTCTTCACGTGGCCCACGTCAACTCCTACTGCCGGGGGGTCATAGATGAGTCCAGTGCCGAGTGCGATGAGGCCCTGGCCATACTGGAGGGCATGAGGGGGCAGCTCAACTCCGAGGCATATCACGCAGTCCCCAACGGCACCAACTGCAGGTGCGATGAGGCGGGGAACGTACTCGCCAACGTGCCGCGCAACTGTCTGCGCGCCCGTGGTTATCCCACCACCAGAGAGGGCGTAAGGCAGGCGATCCTGGATGGCTACGGCTCCGTCGTAGCGCCAAAAGGGGGCCAGGCAGTGTACATAAAGGGCCCGGAGGCGCTGGAGATATTCGATCGAGCCGAAACCGACGTGCCCATGAGCTTCCCCGTCAACCTGCCGGACTCGGCCTTTCGCCTGACCACGGCCAAGAACGGCTCAGGCGAGTTTATCGTGGACGCTGTCAGCACCGACGGCGGTTGCTACCCGAGGAACGTGGCTAT
>JADFHV010000266.1 GCA_022566975.1 Chloroflexota bacterium | reverse complement strand
AGGGCCATCCTGGGCCGCGCTGGCCTGAGTCACCTGGGACAACATACCGGCGATCTCGTTGAAGAAACCAACCGGGCTGACATCTTGTGGGACAACCTCCCACGCGTCGGTCAGCGGGTTCGTCATGTAGGTGACGTTGCCCACGCTTATCAGGCGGCCCTTGATCGGAAAGTTGCCGAACCTGCCCCTGAAGTCGATCGATAGCTTGTCCGGCCTCACCACGTGTCCCTCGATCTCCCGAATCACGAGATTGGGCATGAGGACAGTGCCGCCAGACTCGTGATCCAGCCGGAACTCGAAGGAAGATACGCCGTCCATCGCTTGGCCCGCCCGCTCCAGGACCGCCCGAGGGTCGATCGGGGTGGGCGTCGGGGTGGGAGTCGGGGTAGGCGTGCTGGGTGCGCCGGCCGGTCCGGAGCCGCCACCACAGGCTTGCGCGCCCGAGACGACCGCGACGGCGGCGAGAGCGGCCATCAGCCTGGGCCAGAGGGGCATCTCCTACTCCAGCCCGAGTGCCTGGAAGATCTGCATGAACTGTCCCGTGTTGCCGGGCTGGTACCAGGGGATCTTGTGTACGACGGTCCGGTTGGCGTCCAGGACGTAGACGGCGCGGACGGCGCGCCTCCCGGTCTCGTCGACCGCGTCATACCGGGCCGCGACCTCCAGGTCTGTGTCGCTGGCCAGCGGGAAAGGGCATCCGGTCATGGACTCGGCGAACGCGGCGTGCGAGTCGGCCGTGTCGGCGCTGATGGCGATGACGTCGGCACCGAGCTCCTGGATGGTGGCATACTCCTCCTTCAAGGAGGACAGCATCTGGACTCAACCAGGCGTCCGGTCCTCTACGTAGAAGGCCAGCACGAGCCTTTTGCCCGGGCCGAAGGTCGACAGGGCGATGTCTCCGGCGGTGCTGGGCAGCGTGAAATCAGGTGCCTGGTCGCCTACTTCCGGCATAGTGACGAGGCCTCGTCGGAGGGACTGAAGGGGCGCTTCGGCTCAGGGTTGCCGGGCTGCGTGATGTACATGGAGCCTGGACCGGTGGATGAGAGCTGCACTGGGTCTCGGCGGGCGCGAGGCCAATATAACACAAGAGGCCCCGTCAAACGATGCGACGGGGCCTCTCAGGACCTAGCTGTTGGGGTCTATGCCCTGGCGCGCAAGCGGCGACTTCGCACCAGGAGCGCCGAGCCGCCGGCCAGCAGCACGAGGCCCGCTATCAACGCGAGCTTGGCCAGCCGGGGTATCGACGGATCGCCGACTCCGGGCGTGTCAACCGGCGGCACGACTACTGTAGGCGGTGGACCTGCCGTCAGGGTGTAGGTCGCCATCTTCTGAGCTTCAACGTACGCCTGTGCTGCACCGCCCTCGCCTGCGATGGACTCTATGGTGCCATCGGCGTCGGTGTCGAAGCCGTTGCGGGCGGCCTCCAGGTTGCTGATGATCGAGTTGGCGCCGGGACCGATGAAGACCTGGGCCAGGGTCATGGTGGTTGCCGTCAACACGCTGTTGACAGCGGTGTCTCTGGCCAGCGTCGCCCAGTCCTCGGCGTTCTTGCCGGTGGTGTCGACGAGGGCCGCACCCGCGACCACTACCGCGTCACCGGTGGCCGCACTCGCCGCGAAGGGGCCGTGCTTGCGGTCGGCGGCGTGGTTGAGCGCGCCGAAGCCGTCGCCGGGGTCACCGAATGACGCGTCGTAGTTGGCGCCCTCCATGCCTTCGAGGATGTTGATCACGTGGTGGGTATGCAGCTTGACGGTGTCGAGGTCCGTGGAGTTCTTGGCCAGGTTGGCGTGAACGATGGCGACGTCAAGCTGGTCCTTCAGGTGGGTCAGGATGCCCTTGGTGGCGTCGGGAGGAGGCCAGATAACCAGTAGATGCCGTATGTGGGTCATCGCCCCGGATGGAATGGCGTGGCTGTATAGGACCACGTCCGATGGGCCCGGATCGCTGTCGGGCACCGGCTCCTCGGTGATCACCACCTTGTCATAGCCCGCGATGAGGTCCTCTCCGGTCGGGGAGGTGTAGTGCTGATGGACGGAACCGTCGTCAGCAACTTCGATGATTCCGGTGCTGAGCTTTACCGAGCCATCGTCCGATATGAGCCAACCTTCCAAGGCCTTGTCCGCCGGAGGAGGTGTAAGCCCGGTCAGGATGTATGAGATCGTGCCATTTGTGGCTACCGCACTGTCGTGGGCGGAATCCGATATGACGGCCGTCCCAATGCTTGCCAGTGCATGGTCGTCGGCTTGGACCACTGCCGCAGGCACCGCCATGAGCAATAGGACGCCCAAGAGCATGACTAATCTAGAGCTAAACATCTTCGTTGTTCCCTCCTGATCAACTGAAGAGCGACGCTATCCAGACGCCCCGGTAAACACTACCACATGCCTGAACAGCCGCATAGGCCTTGGCGGCCTAGTTTGTCACAACCCTACAGGTCGCCCTGCAGCACGGCCGTTCCCGCGGGCTCTACGGTGATCCCTATGGCGTCGAACTCCGTGAACGGGACGTACATGTTCACCGGGTCGAACTCTGGCAGTATCGCCTGCGGCACGATTACGGTATGCCCGTAGCCGGTGGAGTCCACCGTAAACTGTCCGCCGCTGTGCCTCTGGCCGTTCTTCACGAGCCACACGTGGTACACCTGACCGGGCGGCAGGGGCGGAAGGTTGAAGACGCCCAGCAGGGCGATGGCCCCGCCATCGGAGAGCGCGCAACACATGATCGTCCCCCAGGCATCGGCCGCCTGCTTGGTGCCTCGCAGGACGTTGACGGACATGCCCGGAGCGTCGGTCACGAAGCTCAGGTAGCGCTGGCTGGCGATCATCGTCCTGACCTCGGCCTCGCCCTCGGCCACGCTCTCGATCTCCCCGACCAGCTCTTCGTTGCTGGAGGAGATGTCGTTGAGGCGGCCGTTGAACCAGATACCGCTGACGATGAGCCCGATCACCATGAACGAGGTAACGGCCTTGGCCGTGTGCGGTGCGAGGGCACGCCAGACGGAGGACACGGCTCGGCCCAGACCGGCCGCCAGGCCGGACAGACTCACCACGGGAGTGCCGGCATCTATCCTGGACAGTAGCCGCGGTTTCACCGCCGGGGGGACCTGACGCTGGGGGACCGCAAAGGCGAGCCTGACTATCGTCTCGCCCTCCTCCTGGAGGGTGAGGCTGCATACGTCGCACGTCTCCACATGGGAGTCCAAACGCTCTCGCTCCACGGAGTCGAGGGCGTCCATGAGGTAGACGCGGGCCTTGCCGCCCAGCTCGCGGATCCTTCGCCAGCGCTCGTCAGTAAGGCCGATGCTCTAACGAGATTGCGACGATTTCAAGAGGCCATCGCGACGTTGGAAAGCCCGTCTCTCAAGGAGGACGAGGACGCGCAGAGACGACTCGAACGGCTTCGATCACGCAACGA
>JADFHV010000010.1 GCA_022566975.1 Chloroflexota bacterium | reverse complement strand
GTGACCGTCGACGAAGCCAACTTGTTGAGCTCCGGAAGTTATGGATCCATCAAGCTTGGTACCTTTGCCGTTGGAATTGGTGAATTGACCGTGGCCATTAAGGAAATCGCCCTTGATGGAGTGACCACGGCCCTGGAGCTCGAAGGCGGGGTCGGCGACGTCGACGAGTGGTACGCCGAGCGGGAGGGCTCCGCGACGATTAACTACGGTGCCTCCATAGGTCACATACCGGTCCGCATGGCGGTCATGGGCGATCCGGGAGACACGGTCCCCGTCGGGGACGGCGCATACCGGGAGGCGTCGGATGCGCAGATCCAGGAGATGAGGGCGCTGGTGGAGCGCGGCCTACGACGGGGCGCGATGGCCGTGGGCTTCGGGATCCAGTACACGCCCGCGGCGTCTCGGTGGGAGATCCTGGAGATGTTCCGCGTCGCCGCGAAGTTCGAGGCCGCCTGCCACGTCCACATGCGCGGCATGGGCCATCGAGAGCCCATGAACAGCATCGAGGGACTGGAAGAGCTGATCGCGGCTTCGACGGTCTCCGGCGCTCCGCTCCACCTCGTCCACATCGGCAGCAGCGGGATGCGAGCGGTCCCGCGGCTGCTTGGAATGATCGAGGACGCGCGCGGCAACGGTGTGGATGTCACTACAGAGGTATACCCGTACCCGGCCGCGATGACCGGGATCGAGTCCGCGATCTTCGCCGAGGGCTGGCAGGACAAGCTCGGAATAGGCTACGGGGACGTGGAGTGGTGCGACACCGGTGAGCGTCTCACGTCAGAGAGCTTCGGCCGGTACAGGGAGACGGGTGGATTGGTCATCATGCACATGATACCCCAGGATGCCGTGGATACGGCCGTGGCCCACGAGCTCACCATGATAGCCAGCGACGGGCTGCTCATAGACGGGAAGGGGCATCCCCGGACGTCCGGGACCTACTCGCGTGTGCTGGGGCGCTTCGTGCGAGGGTCGGGGACGGTAACGCTGATGGACGCGCTGCGGAAGATGGCCCTCATGCCGGCCCAACGGCTCGAGCACCGCGTTCCTGCGATGGCGGGAAAGGGCCGTATCAAGACCGGTGGCGATGCCGACATCGTCGTGTTCGACCCCCGGCGGGTGCTGGACAAGGCCACCTACCAGCAGCCGACGCTGCCGTCCGAGGGTATCAGCCATGTGCTGGTCAACGGCGTGCCGGTAGTACGAGACAGCGAGCTTCAGACGGATGTGCTGCCCGGCCGGGGCATCCTGGCCCCGGTGGGGTGAGCCGGTAGGGTACAGGCGTGCGTTTCGATAAAGACGGTACAGGAGCGGGCCATGAGTAACCTCGACCAGTCGGAATCTTCTTCCCTTCAGCGGGCCAGAGAGCTTCACAGGCAGGGCCAGTTTATCGACGGCCACAACGATCTTCCCTACGCGTTTCGCAATAAGGCTGAGGGCTTGCTATCCCGGTTTGACCTCGGCCAGCATCAACCGGAGCTGCATACCGACATCGCACGGCTGCGGGAAGGCGGTGTCGGCGGGCAATTCTGGGTGGCCTACGCGCCGGCCTGGCTCCCGGAGGGGGAGTACGTCCAGCGGACGATGGATGAGATCGACTTCATCCACAACATGATACGCCGTTACCCAGAGACCTTTGAGCTTGCCCTGACCGCGGACGATGCGGGTCGAGCGTTTCAGGCCGGCAAAATAGCCTCTCTGATCGGCGTCGAAGGGGGACACTCCATCGTCGACTCGCTGGGTGTCCTTCGCACCTATTACAGGCTCGGAGTGCGGTACATGACGATGACCCACTTCGACAATACTAACTGGGCTGACTCGGCTACCGATACGCCGGTGGCTAACGGCCTCACAGAGTTCGGCCGCGAGGTAGTGCGAGAGATGAACCGCCTGGGGATGCTCGTGGACCTCTCTCACGTGTCCCCGGAGACCATGCATGACACGCTGAACGAGGCCGAAGCGCCCGTGATCTTCAGCCACTCCTCGGCGCGGGGCCTGACCGACCACTCGCGCAACGTGCCCGACGACGTCCTGACGCGCCTGCCGGAGAACGGTGGCGTGGTCATGGTGGCGTTCCCGAATGCCTTCATAAATAAGGAGGCCTGTGACCATTGGTATCGGCGGGACACGGAGAGGAAACGTCTGGAGGCGCTGCCCGGAAGCACCGAAGAGGCGGTGGACCAAGAGATCGCGGGCTGGGAGGAGGCCAACCCGGCCCCCCCTGGGACACTGACAGAGGTGGCAGACCACATCGACCATATCCGTGACAGGATCGGCGTCGACTACATCGGCATAGGCTCTGACTTCGACGGCATGTCCGACACGCCGGACGGGTTGGAGGACGTCTCCAAATACCCAATGCTAACGGCCGAGCTTGTCCGCAGGGAGTATAGCGACGAAGACATCTTGAAGATCATGGGCCGAAACGTGTTGAGAGCGCTCCGGGGGGCCGAAGCGGTCGCCCAACGCCTGCAGCAGGAGCGCGGGCCGTCCGAGGCGCGCATAGAGGACCTGGACGGGCCACCGCCCGCAGGCAGATAGGCCGTGTCCTGGTCTGGATAGCACACGAGAGATACAGGGGCCGGGGGTGGGCATAAAGGGAGCCTAGGTATTGCAATTGCCAAACCTATGTGATACAAGGCCGCAAGCATGATATAGGTCTGCGAGGTTGAACGGGCCGCGGCGCCCAATAGTGATGGGTCGCCGTGG
Source organism: Chloroflexota bacterium (assembly GCA_022566975.1). The sequence goes on along the minus strand of JADFHV010000010.1, from coordinate 13,476 downwards.
CGATGGTCGATGGACAAATCCGAAGACCACCGGGTTGACGTAGGTTGTTCCATGAGGGATAATTATCGAAATTTTTGGAAGTGCTCTTCGGCGGCCGTGCCTATTGAAAGGCTCGAACCCAGGGAAGCGATCAGGAGGTAGGCGATGAGGACCCTTTCGAAGCTATTTATGGTGTCGCTGGTCATCGGCGCGTTAGCGCTGGTAGCCTGCGCCAGCGACGATGAGGCCGATGTGGCGCCCGGGCCGGCCCAACAGGCGGCCCCCGCAGCGCCCGCGGCGGCGTTAGCGGCCGGAGCGCCATCGGCGCCAGCGGCGCCTGCCCAGCCGGCAGCCGCAGCAGCGGCGCAAGAAGCGGCTCCAGACATTCTTGGGACCAAACTGGGCGGTGGAATAGGCGCCGTGGCGATCCGCTCCATTCCTCCTACACCCTCGGCCGATATCGTCAAGACGGGCGGCGTCCTCAAGTGGACGGGCCATGGCGGCCTCGATACGGTAGACCACTGGGGCAGTACGGCAGGCATATCCTACCTTGCCTCAAGCCGCTGGAACGACTACCTGGTAGGCTGGGACTTGCAGGGTAACGCCCAGCCTCAGATGCTGGAGGATTGGACGTTGAGCGACGATGCCATCGTCTACACCTTCACTCTCAGGGATGGCCTCACGTTCTGGGATGGGAGGGCTGTCACGTCTGACGATGTCCTGCCATCCATCGACAAGTGGCATACCCAGATAAACCCCGTGCCCAAGAGCGTATGGGACCTCGCGCTGCCGACCCAGGCGAAGGTGGACGACAAGACCTTCACGCTGACGATGAGCGACCCGTTCGGCGTCATGCCGTTCTACATGGGACAGGCCATATTAGCCATAATCCCAGCGGACCTGGCAATCGCGTACCCGCAGAGTGAGCCGATACCCTGGGAAGAGATCGTTGGCGCCGGGCCCATGATGGTGGTGGACTACTCGCCCGGTAACGTGCTGACCTATGAGAAGTTCGAGGGCTACAAGCCTCGGTCCGATCCCAAGACCGGTTGGGCCGGGAGCCGTGAGGCCTATCTTGACGGCCTTAAGCTGATCGACGTGCCTGACGGCAACACCAAGATGGCGGCGCTGGAGACGGGCCAGCTGGACTTCGCGGACATAATGTCCAACGACTTCCTCGAGATAGTGCGGGGGAACAAGCGGCTGGTTGCTGCTATCGTGTCACCGGACCACTCCCCCGGCATGTTCATCAACAAGAGCATCCCGCCCTTCAATAGCGTCAAGGCGCGCGTGGCGGTGCAGCTCGTCATCAACTACAGGGACGCGATGTCCACCTTCGGGCCGCCGGGTACGTGGCAACTCGGCCACGGGGTCTTCGTGATCGGTGGCACGTGGGACATCGACGACGGCATTGTGGACATGTTCGAGGCCGTCGACAACTTCGAGCCGACGGAGGCCATGATCGCACGGGCCAAGGTGCTGTGGGCGGAGGCCGCGGAGGAGACCGGGTGGGATGTCACCCAGCCGATCCATATGATGAACGCCACGAACATGGCCCACTATGGCAGCCTGGTGGTAGCCAAGCAGAACATGGAGGACGCCGGCATACCGGTCGACATGCCCGCCATGGACTGGGCGACGGTGGCAAGCAGGTCGAGCTCGGACTGCGACTGGAACCTTGCCATCACGGGGTGGAACGCATATGACCCCATCGGCAACCCTGGTTTCAGCACGACCTGGAAGTGCGGCTGGGACAACCAGGAAGTCCAGGACCTGATAAAGGAGTACGGAGCAGCCCAATCCTTTGAAGAGCAGAGGGCGATCGTCGGCAAGATACAGATTGCTAAGATCAACGACCCGCCCTACATCCACTACGGCCAGCTGAACGCACTGAACGTGCACAGGGTCGAGGTCAAGGGTTACGAGGTCTTCCTTGAGGTGTCCTTCGACGGTGTGTGGCTCGATGATTAGCCGGGTCTGCGGCTAGGGAAGGCTCCCTGGCCAAAGGCCGGCAAAAAAGGATGGTAAGTGTGGGGAGGTCGGGTCTTAGGATTGCTCGGCCTCCCCATTGTTGTGTCCTGACAGAGACCTCAGCTTAGGGGATTCGGCGACGTGCAACGGTACATAGTCCAACGGCTCTTAGCCTTCATCCCGGTGGTCATGTTCGTCGGCATATTTACCTTCTCGCTGATTCACCTTGCGCCCGGAGACCCTGCCGCGCTGCTGGGTGGGCAGACCGGCACCAGGGAAGAGATCGACAAGATAAGAGCGCGCCTGGGCCTGGACAAGCCGCTGCTGCAACAGTTCTGGATATGGACGAAGGCCACCCTGAGGGGGGACCTGGGCGAATCCGTAATGTCGCGACTTCCGATCCGGGAGCTGATCTTCCAGCGGCTGCCACCGAGTCTGTGGATAGGCGGCGCGGCCGAAATCTTTGCGGTGCTGGTTGGTGTCCCGCTGGGGGTACTGGCCGCCTGGAAGGCCAACAGCTGGATAGACCGGACTGCGATGGTGTTCGCCGTTCTGGCGTTCTCCGTGCCCAGCTTCTACCTCGCATATAACCTCATCTTCTTGTTCGCCGTGAAGCTGCAGCTGTTGCCGGCCATAGGCTACGCGCCGCTGTCCGAGGGCATCGGGACCTGGGCACGCTCGATGGTCCTGCCCGTCGTATCGATTGGCCTCATCATAGCCGGCCTGCTTACGCGCATTACCCGAGCGACCTTGCTGGAGGTCTTGAGAGAGGACTACATCCGCACGGCCAGGGCCAAGGGTCTTGCGGAGTCAACGATGCTGTTCAGGCACGCCCTGAAGAACGCGTTCGCCCCCATTCTGACCGTCATCGGGCTCGGCATAGCCGGCCTCATAACGGGCCTGGTGGTCACGGAGACGGTCTTCGCCATCCCGGGGATCGGACGGCTCGTGGTAGACTCGATCCAGCGCAGAGACTACCCTGTGATCCAGGGACTGATGCTCATGATCGCCCTGAGCTATATGACGATCAACCTTTTCATCGACCTGCTCTACGCATATATCGACCCGAGGATCCGCTACTAATGGCCGAGCGTCAAGCGCTGGCAGATGACGCACTGGCTCTCGCAGCCGACAAGGTGTCCGTCTGGGGGCGGACGCTGGGGGCGCGCAGGGCCCTGCGGAAGAACCCGACCATGACCGGGGGATTTGTCATTCTGATCGTGATATCGCTGATGGCCACATTCTCCGCGCAGATAACGACAAAAAGCGCCACGAGACTGTTCCCCCAGGAGCGCCTGCAAGCTCCCTCAAGCGAGCACTGGTTCGGCACCGACCAGCTAGGCCGGGACGTCTACTCCCGGACCGTATATGGGAGCCGGATCTCGCTGCTGGTGGGGGCCGTCGTGGCCTTCGTATCTGTGACAGGAGGGGCCTTCTTCGGGGTCGTCGCCGGTTACAGCAAAACCCTCGACAAGATCATCATGCGGTTCGCGGACGGCCTCATGTCGTTCCCGTCTCTGCTTCTGGCCATAGCCCTGGTGGCAGTCATGGGTACTGGCATACTGAATGTCATGCTCGCCATCTCCGTCGTGCAGATCCCGAGCATCACGCGTGTCGTGAGATCGTCCGTTCTCAGCCTGCGGGAGCGCGAGTTCGTGGAGGCGGCCCGGGCCATCGGGGCAAGCCCTGTCCGGATCGTTTTCCGCCACGTTCTTCCCAACACCATAGCGGCGCTGCTGGTGTACGGGACTCTGACGTTCGCCCTCGCGATCCTGTCCGAGGCGGGACTGAGCTTCCTGGGCGCCGGGATCCCGCTGGAAACACCCAGCTGGGGCAACGGAATGGGACAGGGACGGGACTACGCCCGGCAGGCCTTCTGGGTCATCTTCTACCCCGGCCTCTTCCTCTCTATCACGATTCTCGGCGTAAACCTCATCGGTGACGGCCTGCGCGACGCCCTGGACCCCAGAATATCCAGACGAGCGTAAGACGTTTCGAGCAGCTTCCGTGTGGATGCCGCTGGTGCAGCCTGATTGTGTTTACCCGCTGACCGGGGCGTCTGAGTCCCGTGCCAGACCGGCTGATCCCGCTCTAACACCATGAGCAGGAAGAAACTGGCGGCGGGACTCGCCCTCTTCTCCGTCCTCCTGACGCTGTTCCTGCTGCTCATGTTCATCGGTCCTCTATCGGACACCGATGACTCGGGAGTGAAGGACGACGTCGCGGCCGCCGCAGCAGCAGACTCGGACCCGCCCACCGCCCCTGGCGGGGAGTCCACCTCGATCGAGCAGGGCTCTGAAGACAGTAACGACGGCACCGGCGCCGTCTCCGAAGGCGATGGCGACCGGGAGTTCTATCTCGGTTTGGGGCGTGCTCCCGTCACACCGTTTACTAACGTGGCGCCTCATGCTCTCAAGAACGGCACCGACCAATTTCCCGACCAGATGTGGAACTGGCGCCCTGGCGTAGTTGTATTCGACTACGACAGGGATGGCGACCTGGACTTTTACGTCACCGACAGCTTTCAAAACCCCAACTTGCTGTACCGCAATGAAGGTGACGGGACCTTCGTTAATGTCGCCGAAGCTGCCGGCGTAGCGGCTGTGGAGAGCAATAGCTCCGGCGCGGTGGCTTGCGACCTCAACAACGATGGGTATCAGGACCTGTATGTTGGCGCGCGAGGGTTAGCCGGAAAAAGCCTCGGCTACAAGTCTGCTCTGGGAGACGATGACATTGCCAGAACGCTCCACGCAGCCATCAGGGATCGGCTGTTTGTCAACAATAGGGACGGAACGTTCACGGAGATCACGGACTCGGCCTTCGGCGACGATGTCAACCTGCGTTCCGCAGCCGGCATCGCCTGCGCCGATGTGGACGGCGACGGCTGGCTGGAAATCTATGTGGGGAACCTGTATACCGAGGACTTCTTCGAGTTTGAACGACCGTCTGTCCCTGGCCACTATAACGTGCTCTATCTCAACAACGGAGACCTTACCTTCCGCGACGTCGCCGAGTCGGCGGGTGTCCGGGGCCCTGAGATATACATACTGGACCCGGAGGGGCGACCGCTGCTGTTTGAGGACCCCGAAACCGGCCGGGAGTACCAGGGCTACGACCCGACGCTCAAAGACGCCAGGGGAAACCCCGTAGGAGACCCGACGGGCCGGACCCACGCAGCCCTCTTTTTTGACTACGATGACGACGGAGATCCCGACTTGTGGTTGTCCAACGATGCTGACCTCATGCACGTTTTCCGGAACGACTCATCCCCGGGAGAGGTCCGATTCACATCTGTTACCGAGGCGATGGGAATAGCCATGGTCGGGGACTGGATGGGGTTCGCCTTGGGCGACTATGACGGGGACGCAGACCTGGACGTCTTTATCACCAATATGGGCTATCACCCGCTTACAAGGCCATTCGAGGAGGGGTCTCTTTATTCAAGGCCCGGTGGTGATTGCAGTTACGAGGAGCGCTTCGTATGGGGCCAGTGCGCTCACTTTCTACTGCGTAACAATGGGACGCGTGGAATGTCCGACATCGATGTGGCGGGGCTGTTCCAGGATGTGGCCCCGTCCACGGTTGTAGTGCCCAGTCTCGTGATGCCTCCCGATTCCCTCGATCCCAACAACATACTGCACCCGTGGGTAGTGCCGACCGGTCTCGCAGCCTATGATTTTGGATACGGGGCAACCTTCTTCGACTTCGATAACGACGGGGACCAGGACCTCTACTGGCTGGGATCAGAGAACGGGAGGGGTCAGGGACCGGGGGGCCACGCTTACCCGAGCGCCGGACGCATGCTCAGGGGCGATGGCCAAGGCTCCTTCGAGGACATCACGGTCCGAGCGCGTCTGCTGGACGTCCAGGATGTCGATTACTCCTCGTTGGACCCCAGGGACCCCGAAGCCACTACCAGGGCCCGAGAGCTCCGGACCAAGTTTCATGAGAATGGCAAGGGTCTGGCCCACGGAGACTTCAACGGCGATGGCTACGTCGACCTCATCGCCACCAATAGCAGCGGCGCCGTGTTCATCGGGGGCGGCGAGACAGAATTGCAGAGCGGCCCCATATTTCTCTGGATGAACGGTGGTGGAGACAACCACTGGATTTCCCTTCGTCTCACGGGTCGTATGGCAATAGATGGCACCGGCAGTAACGCCGATGGCATCGGGGCGCGAGTGTATGTGACGACGACCCCCGGGGGCGAGACGGAGCCGCTTGTTCAGGTGCAGGAGGTACTGGCGGGTTCAAGCTACCTTTCGATGGATAGCATCGACCTTGAATTTGGAGTCGGGACTGCGACTGTAATAGATGAGATCATCATATTCTGGCCGAGCGGCAGAAAACAGGTGCTAAACGACGTTTCGGTGGACCAGGTGATCGGCATAACAGAGCCCAGGCAGTGAGCTTGAGGCCGGGGCGGTGCTCTATGAGCGCCCCACTCCCGGAGGGCAGACACACAGGTCTGCCCCTACGAAGGGTATATCTCGGTTGGTGGTGGGCGCGGTATACGACTCGGCCTCAGCGGGGTGACCAGAACGCCAGGAACCCGTCGGCGATGACGTCCGCCGCCGGGACCGGACCCGCATCGGCCACTACGATCTGGGGCGGCTGCTGCCGTGCCACGGGAGCGGGCACCCCCTCCGTTTGGAGCGTACCCGAGAAGACCAGAGAGGCGCTGTCCGGCGACCAGGGTAAGTGGGAGTAGGCGAACTGGTCGAACAAGCGGAACACGGTTGCCTGGGCGCCGGATGGAATGAAGTCGGCTATTGCCCAGCGTTCGCCGTCTCGGACGTCCAGCACCATCCATCGATTGAAGCCCTCGCCCTCTCCCTCGGTCACGTAGGCGAGCCTAGAGCCGTCCGGCGACCAGAAGAATGCCAGCACGGGTTCATCGACCCTCATAGCCTGAGGCTCGCCGCCGCGGGAAAAGAACCTGATCCCCTGGTAAACCAGACTCCCGGGGACTTCCGAGTGCGCCACTGCCAGCAGCTCGCCGTCTGGAGACCAGAGAAAGGCTGCCTCCCCGGGAGTCTCCTCCACCAACCTGAGGTCTAAGGTGATCGCATCAGACGCGTACAGCCCACCGGAGCCGTCGGCATCTTGCGACACGAGCAATATCTGGCTATCGGAGGGTGACCACGCCGGCACACGATAGTTGATCGCCTTCGCGTCCAGATTCGTGATGGACATAGGTCCGTTCCGCAAGTCGATCAGGTAGTGGTCGGCGCCACCATGTACGAGCAGCCGGCTCGAGTCGGGGGACCATGACTCGTACAGAGGTTCGGTCCTGAGCACGACCGTAGCGTTGCCGTCCGCGTCGCGGTCGGCCACGAAAAGCGTGAGTCCAACGGAGACGCTGGCTATGAACGCCAGTCGGGTACCGTCCGGCGACCAGTACAGGTAGTGCGGCATTGTCGGGAGTATGGGCCCCATGCCGCGCTCGTTGGTGTATACGACCCGCGTTCGGTTGTCCTCCAGGCTATAGACGAACAGGGACAGTGCCTCGGTCCCGTCGAGTCTGAGCGTCCTTCCGGAGAAGGCGATGCGGCCCATGTCGGGGGACCAGAGGGGCCACGCGAAGAAGCCTTCGTCGGGGGTGATCGTCCAGCTCATGGACCCGTCCGGCTCGGTGATGGCTATCTGTCCGTCCAGGGTGTTGTAGACGATCAGGTCGGAGGTCGGAATCGGTGGGGTATCGTCGTCTTGGGCACTCTCGTCGGACTTCTCGCCGGTGGGCGGACCGGAGTCTGCGGACTCTTCCTCTCGAGGCGGGCCAACTGGCGCGTCGTCGGTGTCTTCGCCTTCAGGGGTAGCTGCGGAGGGTGTGGGGCCCCCCGAGGTCGCCGGTTGCTCGGAGGGCGACTCCGCCGTCAACGGCGTGTCATCGTCGTCGCTCAGCGCCGCTACTACGGCGATGGCCGCGATGATTGCGGACAGGAGGACAGCAAGGGCCGCAAGCTGGACCGGTCTGCTCATCTCGCCTGCTGGGAACCGTGGCTAGCTGGTAGAAACGTCACTGCGAAGCCCGCGGTTTCTCATGCGTTGGCAAACGGGCGCTGGAGAAGGAATCAGTGCGCGCTGCCGCCGGCGGCGCGCCTCCTCATGAACACGAAAGCTACGCCGCCAAGCAGCACCAGGGTCACGCCGGTGCCGGCTCCAGCGAAAAACCAGCCGGCGCCGCTCCCATCACCGTCCTCCGTGCCGACCACACCCTCTTCGGGAAGGGACCTCAGGGTCTTCAAGAACTCGATGACGGCCGCCTGGTCGTTGCCAGGCAAGGCATCGAAGGCGTCACGCGCTCCCTGCGCCTCGCCCCCGTGCGCCATGATGGCCTCGGAGATCAGGGTGGCACGGCCGTGGTGCAGGAAGGGAGGCTCGTTGGCAAAGCCCCATAGCTTCCGTGTAAGCCACTGCTCCGTGGGGACCCCCCCCTGCTCCAGTGGCTCGTTGTTCAGGGTGTCACCCATGTCGTGCCGCTTGAGGTCGGTGAAGGCCGGGACTATCACGCTCCCATCAGGCTCTCTCTTCAGACGGGGCGTGGGGCCCTCCGCCGTCAGGTCGGCGGTTACGGCGTTGTCGACCTCGCTGACCTGGAGCTTACCAACCGGGTTGAAGGGGTTGGGCTCGCTGAACACCGGATTGTTCAGGCGCAGGTTCGGGATATGGCACGTCGTGCACGCTATCGCCTCGAACAGTTTCTCCCCTCGCTCGGCGGCGGCCCGTGCCTCCGGATGAGGGGGCATCACGCGTCCCGGTGGTGGGAACGTCGCCAGAAACATCACCAGCGCAGTGACGTCGCCGCGAGTGATCTCGTCCCTCACGCTGTCGGCATCCGGGTCCTCTCCGTCGCCGAAGCGCTCGACGGCCTGCATGCCGAAGTGCTGATTCAGGGCCTTTACCACGAACTCGCGGAGTGAGACTATGACCCCCTTCTGCATGAAAGGCTTGATTATCAGGTCCGAGTCCACCCCGTCCACCTGGCTTGTGTCGATAGTCCCATCGGGCCGGGTGGTGATGCTGCCGAAGCTGACCCCTTTGGCGACGAGGTCCCTGGTCACCGGCGCGCCCGCTGATTTGGCCTCGCTGGTGGCTTCCTGCTGGATGCTCTGGAGCTCCAGGGTCATCTCGCGAGCCAGCATCTCGATGAACCCGGCGCCGAAGACGCCGAGGGCGGCTCGCTCATCTCCTATCGTGTCCAGGGCGAGGTTCTCGAAGCCATCTCCCTCGCCCATATCGAAGTTCACGAAGGGGAAGCGGTCCGCCAGCACGAAGACGTTGCTGGAGTTGTCCCCACCACCGCCAGGGCGTGGAACGCTGTGGCACGCTACGCACGAGTTGGCATCGGGGCCGGAGATCCGGTTGAAGTTGTTGGGGAACTCTTGGCGCGGACGGAAGTTGCTGTCGCTGGTGTCGGTGGTCTCGGGCCTGCCCGCCCCGTCCAGCGTGTTGAACGAGGTCGTAAACATGGCCTCACCCCTCTCGAGGACCTCTTCCAGCCCCAGGTCGCCGCGCTCCACCGCAGCCTGGCTGGTGTGCACCGTTAGCGCCGGTGCGTCGCCGATGGTCAGCGCAGCGAGCTCCTCGTCACCGTCGCCGCCGCACGCAGAGGCAAAGAGGGCCAAAGACAGGGCCGCCGCCAGCCAGTAAACTGAATACTTAGTTCGCCGCAACGTCCTTCAACCACCCCTCCGGACATCTTCCTGTCCCCTTATCCGGGGTTCCCCATTTTCGGCCGCCCCATGCCGATAGCGGGGTGAGCCGATAACAGGGTGCGAATGAGGTAGTCGGAGCTTACCGCCGGTCTTTGGTGCCTGTCAATCCTCTCCCGCTCCTGCGCGGGATACGGGTAGTCGTGAAACCGGCGTTCGGACGGGTAGCGGTTGTGGCTGTTGCCACGCCGGTGGATGAATCCGACAACCATCTCGTTGACGTAGCGCATTCCGTGGGGGATAATTGGTGAAAGTTTTCGTAAACCTCATCGGTGACGGCCTGCGCGACGCCCTGGAGCCCGGCCTATCCAGACGAGCGTGCAAAGCGACGAGCGGCTTCCGTGTGGATGCCACCGGTGCCGTCTACCGGGGCCTACCCGCTGAGCAGGGCGTTTCTGTCCCATGCTAGACTGGCTGATCCCATTTAACACCGTCACCAGGAAGAAACGGGCGGCGGGACTCGTTCTGTTCGCCGTTCTCCTGACCCTGTTCCTCCTATTCAACCGCCTCCCCAAGTTTGGCGTCGTCGAGGGCGACCTCGAGGCGGTCAGGGGCTCCGAGAAGATAGAGTGCTTCCAGGGGTTCTGCATCGAGGCCGGTGTGGACACGACCCTGTGGTCTCGATGGTGGGAGTTCTCGCTCACCTACCTGGAGCTTGTCGCCTTCGGCATGACGTTCGCCTTTCTTGTGGCGGGTGTAGCGGAGGCGTTCCTCTTCCCCAGCACCTCTGATGGTCGAGCCTTTTCAAGCCGAGGCTTGAAGGGGACGTTGAAGGGCCTTATTGTCGGCCCGGCGATGACCCTGTGCTCCGCGTGCATAGTCCCGATATCGAGCGCCTTTCGCAGGCGAGGCGCCAGCGTGGAGGCGACCATCTCCATCGTCCAGGGCTCGGCGACGCTGAACCTGCCCGCCCTGATAATGGCCGTTCTGGTCTTCGCTCCCATGCTCTCGGGGTCGCGTATAGCGCTGAGTATTTTGGGGGCGTTGCTGATCGGCCCCCTGGTGGCCATGGCCGCCGGAAGGCGGGAGCGAGAGAGCGAGCCGCTCGAGTCGCCGATCACCGTCGACGAACCAGACGCCTCCTGGCGAGAGGCGATCTTCGAGGGAGTCCTCTTGTGGGCCAGGGCCAGCTTTGGGTATCTGGTCCGGTTGGGGCCCATCATGGTCGTCGCGGCCTTCGCCAGCGGGCTCGTTGTTCAGTGGCTCAGTCCCGCTACGGTGTCGACGTTCCTCGGCAACAACGCGACGGGCGTCGTGGTTGCCGCCACGATAGGCGTGCTGATAAACGTTCCCCTGATGTTCGAGATTCCCCTCGTGGCGGCGTTGCTGCTCGTCGGCATGGGGACCGCGCCGGCCGCCACCCTGCTGTTCGCCGCCGCGGCCGGGGGCCCCATCACCTTCTGGGGCCTGGCGAGGGTCCTTCCAAGGAGGGCGACCGCGGCCTTCGTCGGGGCCACGTGGAGCGTCGCGTTGATCGGCGGACTGGCCGTCATGGCCATCGCCCCGCTGTTCAACCCCGACGGGTCCCGAGTCTTGGCCGCCAGCGCAGTAAACTCGGACCCGTTTGCGCCCGTTGCCGGCAGGGGGACCGTCGCGTCGCAGCAGGCGACTGAAGACAGTAACGATGGCGCCGGCGTCATCTCCGAAAGCGATCGCGACCGGGAGTTCTATCTCGGTCTGGGGCGTGCCCCCGTCACCCCGTTTACCAACGTGGCGCCTTATGCTCTCAAGAACGGGGTCGACCGGGTGTGGAACTGGCGTCCCGGCGTGGTTGTGTTCGACTACGACAGGGACGGCGACCTTGACTTTTACGTCACTGACAGCTTTCAAAACCCCAACCTGCTGTACCGGAATGAAGGTGACGGGACGTTCGTTAACGTCGCCGAAGCTGCCGGCGTAGCGGCTTTCTTGAGCCACGGCACGGGCGTGGTGGCTTGCGACCTCAACAATGATGGATACCAGGACCTGTACGTTGGCGCGCGAGGGTTAGCGGGGAAAAGCCTCGACTTTAGGTCTGCTCTGGGAGACGATGACACTGCCAGAAGGCTCCACTCAGCCATCCAGGACCGGCTGTTCGTCAACAATAGAGACGGAACGTTCACGGAGATCACGGATTCGGCCTTCGGGGACGATCTCAACCTGCGTTCCGCAAACAGCATCGTCTGCGCCGATGTGGACGGCGATGGCTGGCTGGACATCTACGTGGGGAACCTGTTTACCGAGGACTTCTTCGAGTTTGATCGATTGTCTATCCCAGGCCACTTTAACGTGCTGTACCTCAACAACGGAGACCTTACCTTCCGGGACGTCGCCGAGTCGGCAGGTGTCCAGGGCCCTGAGATGACGTGGTTCGACGCGGAGGGCCGCCCGATTACGTTTGAGGACCCCGAGACCGGCCGGACATACGTGGCGTACGACCCGACGCTCAAAGACGCCAGGGGAAATCCCGTAGGAGACCCAACAGGCCAGACTTTTGCGGTCCTCTTTTTTGACTACGATGACGACGGAGACCCCGATCTGTGGCTATCCAACGATGGGGACCGTTTGCTCGTTTTCCGGAACGACTCGACTCCGGGGAACGTGAAGTTCGTCCAGGTGGCCACTGAGATGGGAATAGACCTGGTCGGGGACTGGATGGGCTTCGCCGTGGGCGACTATGATGGGGACGCAGACCTCGACATCTTTATCACGAATGGAGGCTATCACCCGCTTACGAGGCCGCCCGAGGTGGAGCCCGGGAGAGAGTGCCCATACTCCGGTCGCTTCGAATGGGCCACGTGCGCGCACTTCCTGCTCCGCAACGATGGCACGCGCGAAGTCCCCGGTCTGGGGTCGGTAGGCAATTTCATCGATGTGGCCGCCACTACAGTGATAGTGCCCAGCTTCGTGATGCCTCCTGATGGCCTCGACCCCAACAACATAGTCTCCCCGTGGGAAGTCCCGACCGGTCTTGCAGCCTATGGTTTTGGGTTCGGGACAACCTTCTTCGACTTCGATAATGACGGCGACCAGGACCTCTACTGGCTGGGGTCCGCCAGGGGCAGGGGTCAGGGACCGCAGGGCTACATGTACCCGGGCGCCGGACACATGCTCAGGGGCGATGGCCAGGGCTCGTTTGAGGACATCACGGTCCGAGCCCGTCTACTTGACATCCAGGATGTCGATTATGCCTCCTATGACCCCAGGGACCCCGAAGTCACCACCGCGACCAAAGAGCTCCGGGAAAAGTTTCATGAGAACGGCAAGGGGCTGGCCCACGGGGACTTCAACGGCGATGGGTACGTCGACCTTATTGGCACCAATAGCACCGGACCTGTGTTCGTCGGGAAGAACAAAACGGAATTGCAGAGCGGCCCTATATTCGTGTGGATGAACGGTGGTGGAGACAACCACTGGATCTCCCTTCGCCTCACGGGTCGTATGGCAATAGATGGCACCGGCAGTAACGCCGATGGCATCGGAGCGCGAGTGTATGTGACGACGACTCCCAGGGGCGAGACGGAGCCGCTTATTCAGGTGCAGGAGGTACTGGGCGGTTCAAGCTACCTTTCGATGGATAGCATCGACCTTGAATTCGGCGTTGGGACCGCGACTGTAATAGAGGAGATCACCATAAACTGGCCGAGCGGCAGAAAACAGGTGCTAAACGACGTTTCGGTGGACCAGGTGATCGGCATAACAGAGCCCAGGGAGTGAGCTTGAGGCCGGGGTGGTGCTCTATGAGCGCCCCACTCCCGGAGGGCAGACACACAGGTCTGCCCCTACGAAGGGTACCTCGGTTGGGGCGGGTGCGGTATACGACTCGGCCAGG
>JADFHV010000009.1 GCA_022566975.1 Chloroflexota bacterium | reverse complement strand
TGTGGCGCCAACACCGGCCTTAATAGATGTCGTTTTACCCTCACGGTAGTCCGGGTTGACAACGTAGCGTACACACGCACCCTTGACGTAGGGGGCGAGACTCTCGGCATCGTGGCCCAGCACGACGATTACCTCGTCGGCGCCCCCTTCGACCAGCGAGTCGACCTGATACTCCAGGAGAGTGGTCCCATGCCACGCCAGGAGAGGCTTGGGACGGCCCATGCGCGTGGACTCGCCGGCGGCTATCAGGATTGCGCAGATACGAGACAAAGAGTCTACCGCGGAGACCGGTGATGGCCCAGAGATTGGGATAGAGTCGTGGTGGATGAAAACAGAAAACCCCGGACTTCAGTCCGGGGAGTTAGCTCACCAGACACTGAGGTGCCTGGTCTCGGCTTATCCATTCGCCCTCAGCCAGCAGGCCTCCTAGCGGTCGACAGCGGTGGTCCTGACGGAATGTCATTCTGAGGAGTCCTTGTCTGAAGGACGACGAAGAATCCAGGGCTGACCGACCGCGGGCTCCGTTGTCTATTTTTCTCAGCCCCTCCAGATTCTTCGCTTCGCTCAGAATGACACCAGTCGCCTTCAGTGGCGCACTACTAGTCTCCGACGGGGACCGCCTCGCCGACCTTCTCCCGTATACGGTCGATCCGCCAGTCCTCCAGCTTCATGGGCTGTCCCGTGCCGCCGAGCCGGAACATGAGGATCTCGGCTATGATGCTGACGGCGATCTCCTCCGGCGTCCTGGCACGGATGTCCAGACCGATCGGCGACCGGATCTCCCTGATGCGCTCCATGGGCAGCCCGGTGCGCATGAGGTCCTCGTAGATGAGGATTGTCTTGCGCTTGCTGCCCATCAGTCCGACGTATTTGGCCGGCGTCCGGGCCGCCGCCTCCAGGGCGACGTTGTCGAAGCGGTGGCCGCGCGTGGCGACGACGATGAAGGTGTTGGCGTTGATGGGGAGCGTGGTCAGTGCCTCCTCCGGCTTCAGCGCCACGACGATGTCGGCCTCCGGGAAGCGTTCCTTGTTGGCGAACTCCTCCCGGTCGTCGGTGATGAACAGCCGGAACCCGAGGGTCTTTGCAAGGGGAGCGATGGCCTTGGATACGTGGCCGCCGCCGCATATGACCAGCTGCGGGGGAGTCGTGTAGGCCTCGATGAAGTACTCGGCCCCGCTGTCGGTGACCACGTACTCGTTCTGCCCGTGGACCATCAGCTTGCCCGCTCGGCCAACGGCATCGCGGTCAAGGTCGGGGTTGCCAAGGGAGCCGTCCGTGGTGCCGTTCTCTCGAATGAAAAGCTTGGCTCCCGCGGTCGTGTCGTCGGCCCCCCTGATGAGGCTGGCGAGCGCTACCGCCGCCTCACCCTCGTAGGCCCGGTCGATCTCCTGAGCGATGGAGAGATAGTCGCCGGCCTCGTAGACCGGGTCGATGAGGAAATACATGGTGCCGCCGCAGACCAGGCCGTCCTCGGCGGCCAGCTCTTCGTTGAGTCGGTACTCCCTGTGCTCGGCCGCGCCGCCGCGCTTGAGAAGCTGCTTGGCGGCGAACCAGATGTCGCCCTCGACGCAGCCTCCACCCAGCGTGCCCACTCCGCTGCCGTCCTCACGGACGAGTAGCTTGGCGCCGGGCTTCTGCGGGGTGGACCCTTTGGTCCGGACCACGGTCGCGACGACGATGGAGGCGTCCTTCTCCAGCAGGTTAGCGGCTTCGTGGAAGACTTCGCGCATGGGTGACCACCGTTTGCGGGGGTGTACAGGCCGGAATCAACACCTACAGCTTATCAGTTGGGAGCGTCCGGTTCAAACGGATCGGCCCGGCGCCGGGCCGAGAGGCCCTACAGCGTGAGCAGGCGCTCGAGGCGCCGCTGGCCTCGGCAGGGTCCGACGACGGCCATGTTCAGCAGCTCGCCGACCAGCAGGTCGTTGGCCACCTTACGGATGTCGTCTGGGCTTACGGCGTTTACGCTGTCTATTACCTCGTCCACGCCGGTCATCTCACCCAGCAGCAGCTCCTGGGGTCCCATCCAGTTGGCGAGGGTCCAGTTGTCTTCCATGCGGAGAAGCAGCCTGCCCGCGACGAGTCTCTTGGCCTTGTCCAGCTCCTCCTCGGGGACCCCATCCTTTAGCTTGTGCAGCTGCTCCATTATCGCCTCAACGGCTTCGTAGACCCGTTTCGGGGCCACGCCTGCCGTTACCTCGAAGGCACCCGAGTCCAGGAAGTGAGCCACGCCGCTGTGGACGTCGTAGGCGAGGCCCTTGGTCTCGCGTAGCTCGACGAATAGCCGGCTGCTCATCCCCTCGCCCAGAATCACGCTGAGCAGGTCCAGCGCGTACCTGTCGGGGTGTCGCATCGACAGGCCCGGAACCGCGATGGAGAGGTGCGTCTGCTCCGTACTGCGATACTCGACCCGCACCTGCGACGCCTGATGCCGGTGTGTAACGGGAGCCCATGCGGCCGGAGTGCCTCCAGGCCAGCCCTTAGCAAGGGACGCCACCTGCTCGACGACCTCATCGTGGTCTACCGCGCCGGCGACGCTCACGACAATGTTGTTCGGAGTGTAGCTGTCTGCCATATGCTCAAGCATCGCGTCGCCTGTGATGTTCGCGATGGACTCCTTGGTGCCGCCGATGTCCCGCCCCAGCGGGTGGTCCGGCCACAGCATCTCGTCGATGAGGGCGTCGACCTTGTAGTTGGGCTGGTCGTTGATCATGTTCAGCTCTTCGGCCACCACCATGCGCTCTTTTTCGACAGCGTCCGGGTCGAACACCGATCCCCTGAGCATGTCGAAGAGAACGTCGAGACTCTCTTGGAGGTGGAAGTCGGGGACCTTGCACCAGTAGGAGGTGAGCTCCTGCTCGGTGGCGGCGTTGAGGATTCCTCCCACGCCCTCGATGGCCCCGCTGATCTCCCCGGGCGTCGGCCTTCGGCGGGTGCCCTTGAAGACCATGTGCTCGATGAAGTGGGATATGCCGGACTGGGCCTCGGACTCGTACCTGGACCCGACCCCGATGAAGACCCCGATACTGGCGGAGCGGGCGTGGGCGACCTCACTGGTCACCACCCGGAGCCCGTTTTCGAGCGTCGTCTTCTGGAACTCAGCCTTCTCTACGCTGGTTGCAGTGTCCACCTTGTGATTCTATGGTTGCGACTGCCTGCCCGTCAACGAGACAGCGCGCGAATCATGTGCGGACCTCTACACCGGCGCGCTCCTCCTGCAAGCGTATGACCGCGCCCGCCTCCTGCTTTCCCCACCCTCTGCCCTGCGCCTCTATGTACCGCTGCTGGACGAGGTTGGACAGCTCCATGGGTATCCCCATGTCCCGTCCCATCTGCGTGGCCAGGCCCAGGTCCTTGGCCGCCAGGTCGACCTGGAAACCCGGATCGAAATCGCCCTTGAACAGACCGTCGGGAAAGCTCTGCATCCTCTCGGTGTTGCCCGAGCTTTTTGAGACCGCTTCGTAGAGCGTCTGCGGGCCGACGCCCGCCTTGACCCCGAGTGTGAAGGCCTCCGACAGCACCACGGCGACGCTCAGACCGACGAGGTTGTTGACGATCTTGCAGATGGCGCCGGAGCCCGGCGGCCCGCAGTACATCGCCTTGTCGCCGATCAGGTCCAGCACAGGCTTGAACCGCTCGTAGACCTCGACGTCGCCTCCGACCATGATGCACAGCGTCGCGTTTTCGGCGCCCACGGTCCCGCCGCTCACGGGGGCGTCCAGGACCGCCACACCTCTCGATCGGGCGGCGTCACCGATCCTGTGTATCGTTGCCGGGTCGGTCGTGCTCAGGTCAAAATAGGCCGTACCGGGACTCGCACCTCTCAGGATGCCGCCCTCGCCTGTCGCCACCTGCTCGACGTCACGAGGCCTGGGCAGCGACGTGAACACTACCTCGCTCGCCTCGGCGACCGCCCGTGGGCTGTCGGCCCATGTTGCTCCCTCTGCCAGGACCTCGTCCGCCGTCTCCCTGCGGATGTCGAAGACGATGAGCTCGTGGCCGCCTCTCGCGACGTTTCGCGCCATGTGGCGGCCCATATACCCGACGCCGATGAATCCTACTCTCATTTCCCTCCCTCTCACTGTCCCTCCCGCCGTCAGGCTTTGCCTCCCGCCGTCAGGCTTTGCCTTCCGCGACGCCTGTGGCATCCGTGGGCGCATCCGCGCATCTAACGCTAGTGTACAATAGTGGTGAGGCCTTCCTCGCGAGCGGGACCCTATGCCCGCCGCCCCCGGTGTCGGCCCCCCCCGGTGGCTCGACCTCCAAAAGGAGCTACACTATGAAATCCAGACTACCGGCAGGAGCTGTGGTAGTCTCGGCCCTCCTGCTGTTGTTCGCCGTCGCCTGCGGCTCAGAAGATGAGCAAAAAGGAGTGCCGAAGCCCCGGGTGACGACGGCCGGTGTCCCGGTGGCAGCAGCAGCGCCCACATCGTCTAACCCGACGGCGACGGCCTTAGCGCCGACGCCAACCCAGGCACCAGTAACGACCGCGGCTGCCCAAGTGGCAGCAGCGGCGCCCACATCGTCGAACCCCACGGCCGTCGCGCCGACGCCAACGCCGGCCCCCGTCCAGTCGGCCCGCAAAGCCGACGACCCATTGGCACCCGAGCTAAGGGACACGGGCGCCTGGATCAACTCCGAGCCCTTTAGCGTCGAGAGCCAGCTCGGGAAAGTCGTCCTGATCGACTTCTGGACTTATACTTGCATAAACTGCATCAGGACGTTCCCGTTCCTTAGAGAGTGGCACGAGAAATATGCCGACGAAGGCCTGGTAATCCTCGGGGTCCACACCCCCGAGTTCGAGTTCGAGAAGGTACTTGAGAACGTGCAGGACGCCGTCGAGAGACATGGACTCGAATATGCGGTCGTCCAGGACAACGATTTCGGCACCTGGAGAGCGTATAGAAACCGGTTCTGGCCCGCCAAGTACCTGATCGACAAGGACGGCTACATCCGCTATACACACTTCGGAGAGGGCGCCTACCAGGAGACCGAGGACAAGATCCGCGAGCTACTTGCCGAGACGGGGGCCGACCTGAGCGGGATATCGTCGAAGGCTGAGCCCGCTCCCGGCCTGGACCAGGGCATCGCAGACGCGGGCGGAAACGAAGGGCTCACAAGGGAGCTATACGCCGGGCTTCAAAGGAACTTCGGCGCTCTCCAGTCAGAAACGACGCCGCCATACGTGCTTCATCCCGAGTATTACCAGGAGCCGGGCGAGGACGTCTTATATGCGGACTCGGCAGTTCATCAGAACCACTTCATGTACCTGGAGGGACTCTGGCGAAGCACCGAAGAGAGCCTGGTGCACGCCCGGCAGACGGAGGGATTCGCGGACTACATAGCCATCAAGTTCTATGCCACCACCGTCAACGGCGTAATGGCGCCTCTGAACTCCGAGGCGTTCACGGTCCGCCTGACCATGGACGACGCGCCCCTTGAGCCCAACCAGGCGGGCGCCGACGTGACCTTCGACGAGAGTGGGAACAGCGTCGTGCTGGTCGATGAGGCGCGTATGTATCGCCTGGTGCAGCTGGGCGCCTATGGTGGTCATGAGCTCAGGCTGAGCGTGGACTCTTCCGAGATGGAGCTCTTCGCCTTCACCTTCGGCGCTTACGAGACGGGCCCCTAGGAGCGCTCACTCCGCGATGAGACTCAGGTTCTTCTCCCTGGCTACCGTACTTCTCTTTGCCGTGACCGTAGCCTGCTCGGGCGATGACTCTCTGGACGCCCCAGAGCCGGCGGAGACGCAGGCGCGCCCCGATGAGATCGCGCTTATAAAAGGCCCGCTGTCAGAGGACGGTATTCAGGCCATCTTCGCTACCTCCGACCTGGCGATCGGAAAGCACCGGGTCGGCTTTGTGCTGCAGTCTGAGCAGAGTCTGGTGCGCGCTCCGGCCGCGACCGTTAAGTCCAGGTTCTTTGCCGAGGGAGACTCCGAGGGGCAGGTGCGCGAGACGGCGCTGGCAGTCTTCCGACCGTGGCCTTACGGTACGAGAGGGATCTACACCACACTGCTGACGTTCGATGCGGCCGGCAGGTGGCGCATAGACATCAGCATATCGGACCAGGATGGGTCTCGCCGCTCCGCACAGCTCTCCTTCGACGTCGCCGAGACCACCGAGGCCCCCGACGTGGGCTCTCCGGCCATCCTGAGCGCAAACAAGACCGTCGGCGACGTCGAGAAGTTGAGTCAGCTCACGACCGGCTCTCTCCAAGATTCCGACCTCTACCAGCTCACCATCGCCGATGCGGCAATGAACGGCCTACCCACCGTCGTGGTGATGGCCAGTCCGGCATTCTGCACTAACGCCGTATGCGGACCCCAGGTCGAAGTCCTCCAGGAGCTGAAGGACAAGTACAAGGGGCAGGCCAATTTCATACACGTCGACTTCTACGACAACCCGGAGGAGATCCAGGGAGACCTGGACCGGGCCCGGCTATCTCCAACCGTCCTGGAGTGGCGTCTCCCCAGTACCGAGTGGTCGTTCATAATAGACCGGAATCGCAACATAGCGGCGCGCTTCGAGTCCTTTGCGACGTTCGAAGAGCTCGAGCAGGCCCTGCAGCGGGTTCTCTAACCTCCTCGCGAGCGGCCTTGCCCGGCGCAGGTTTCCCAACGTACAGGCTGTCCATGCTCACCTGTGTCCCGTTGAGAGGAACGCGCCAAACGGGCCAAGCAGAGACCTTCAGATACGTTGTTTAGGGGAGTTTCACGGCAGTATCATTCTCGCACTGTAGGGTTTCGTGTGGGTATAGACTGGCCGGAGATGGTTATGTCCGGCCCCCGTGATACGACCAGTGAGATCAGATTTATCGTCGATAGAGCGCACGGCCCTGGGCCGCCCTTCGAGACCCACCGGGCAAGTGTGGACGCGGATGGGTATGAGATCGTTAGCGCTACGGTTCTGGCGGTGGCTGAAGTCCTGGTTATGGAACCTGGCGGATGCGTTTCCCCCGTATCGGATAGCTGAGGGACTGCTGGAGGGCAAGGAGACAGACGCCGGGGACAGGTACTACGTTACCGTCGGGTCCGCCAAGGTTGAGGTGGACGAGGACACGTTCAAAACGCTCGTAGTGGGCGAGAACCTACGAGTCCGCTACACGAGGGGCCATAGGGCCATCAACATCGACAGGCTGATGCCCGGGAGAGGCCCCGGCTAGCTCTCTCCGGCCGGCACCGCGTCTACGGCTCACCCTGGTCCTCTCCGTCTTCCGCCCGGCCGTCCCTTCCGAATCTGCGGACCTGCTCCGCCATCTCGCGCAGCCGCTTCTCTACCAGGTGGTGCACGGTGCCCTCCACATACGTGCCGTCTTCACCGCGCTCCCCTGCGGCGACCCCGGTCAAGACCTCGATCCCCTCGTCAACCGTGGACACGGCGTAGATCTTGAAGTTGCCGTCTCTCACCGCGTCGACCACCTTGTCCTTGAGGACGAGATTTCTGAGGTTGTCACTGGGGATCATCACGCCCTGGCTCCCGGTTAGCCCCTTTGCTTTGCACACATCGTAGTAACCTTCGATCTTGTACGTCGCCCCCCCGATGGCCTGGACCTCCCCGGACTGGTTGACAGAGCCGGTGACGGCGATCCCCTGGTCTATTGGCAGCCCCGAGATCGCCGACAGCAGCGCGTACAGCTCCGTGGACGAGGCACTGTCCCCGTCCACCTCGCTGTAGGTCTGCTCGAAGCCGATGCTGGCCGACAGCGAAAGCGGCCTGTCCTGCGCGTACTTCCCCCGCAGATAGCCGGTGAGTATCATGAAGCCCTTGTCGTGTATTCTGCCGCTCATCCGCGTCTCGCGCTCCACGTTGACCACCTGGCCCTTTCCCAGAGACGTGCGGGCGGTGATGCGGCTCGGCTTCCCGAAGACGTAGTCGCCTATGGACATTACAGCCAGCCCATTGATCTGCCCGACAGCTTT
Source organism: Chloroflexota bacterium (assembly GCA_022566975.1). The sequence continues at coordinate 8,283 of JADFHV010000009.1, read as the reverse complement.
TCCTTCTGTCGAGATGTGGATCGCCCCCGATTCTATAAGCTCATTCAGGCGCTCCTCTGGCAGGCTGGCCCTGTAATGTCGCTGGTCGATGGCTTTGGCGACGTGATCAGCGGTGACCACGTCGTTGCTGTCCTTGGCCGCCCAGTAGTTCGCCTCGGTGAGCATGTCGGCGACATCCATGAAGCGGGTGGTCAGCTTCTCCTGGTCCTGCACCAGACGGCTGGAGTAGTCTATGATGCGCGCGACCGCCGTATTCTGGAATGGTCGAAGGTTGCCGTCCTTGGACCTCGCCGCCACGAATGCGGCGTACTTGGCCATGTTCTCCGCATTGCGGTCCATCAGGGTGTCGAAGTCAGCCGTAACCTTGAAGTAGCGCTGGAAGTCCTCGTCCGCCCCGCGAAGAAGATGTGAGAGGTCGGGGCTCCCCACGAGGACGATCTTGCAGTTGACCGGGATGGGCTGTGGCCTGAGCGTCGTCGAAGGGAGTGGGCTGTACTGCTCACCGATGTTCTCAATGCGGACCTCACCGCTTCGGAGCGTCCGCTTCAGGGTCTCCCAGGAGAGGGGACTCGCCAGCAGGTCCCTGGCCTGCACCACCAGATAGCCGCCGTTGGCCCTGTGAATGGCACCGGGTCTGACCATGGTAAGGTCGGTCGTCAGCGTCCCCATCTTGGCCTGGTAGTCTATGCGTCCGAAGAGGTTATAGTAGGTCGGGCTGTACTCGAATATTACAGGCGCTCCCTCGCACGTCGAATTGTCCACCAGGTCGTTGACCCGGTACCTGCCGAAGCCGTCCTCTTCTGATGGCGGGCCTCCCGGGCCCGGACGCCGATCGGGGGACTCCCCAGAGGGCTTGAACATGTCCAGATGCTCGGCCATGTCCGTCTCCACCTGGCCCAGATAGGCGCCGACTTCAGGGTGGTCGAGGTACTTGGCCTGGAGGTCGTAGATTATTGGCGTCAGAGTGAACCTCAGAAGCTCGACGTCTACCTCTTGGACACGGTCCGTCGCCTCCTGGTTGAGCTTTCTGAACTCCTGCATGGCGTGCGTGATGGAGTGCTGGATCCCCTCGGCCTTTTCCCTGAGCGCCTCCCGCTGCTCTTCGCTCAGGCCGGCGAACTCCTCCTGGTTTATGGGGCGGCCGTCTACCACGGGCACCGGCGTGATTCCCGTCTGGGTAAATGAGAGGGCAAACCCACCCTTCTGGGCCTCCTGCTCCAGCTCGTTGGTCAGCGCCTGCCGCTTGTCCTGCACCCCCTTCACGACCTCCTCGACGCGGTGCGTGTAGTCATCGCTCTCGAAGGCTTTGGGGACCTCCTGGCGGCAGCCGTCGACCAGGTCGCTCATGTCACGGGCCAGTTCCTTCATCATGCCGCACGGCAGGCTGATGGCCACCGGCTGGGATGGGTCCTGGAAGTTGTACAGGTATCCCCAGTCGGATGGCACCGGCTTAGTGGCCGCGATCCGCTCAACGTGCGAGCGTAGAGCCGTGTTCCGTCCGGTGCCGGGGACGCCTGATATGAACAGGTTGAACCCCGGGGCGTCTATGTCCAGAGCCAGCTCCAGGGCGCTTACGGCCCGCTCCTGCCCGATAGTCCCTTCCAGGGGACGGAGCTCGTCCGTGGTCTCGAACCCGAGGTCCTGGGGATTACATACGACGGCAAGCTTCTCCGCTGGCACTTCTCGTTCTTGGACGCTCATGTCGGCCTCCGTGGCTAGACTCACTCGGTTGTCCGAGCGGGACTTTCGAATGTTGCTGACACCGCGGCCCCGCGCTCTATAGCGAGTCGGCCAGGACCTCGACCAGGTGCCTGGCTATCCGCCCCGTGCCGTGCTCGATCTGCTGGCGACAGGAGACCCCCTCCGAGACGACCTGAAAGTCGCCGGTCTGCGATCGGATCGCTGGAAACAGGACCTGCTCGCCGATGCTCAGCGAGATGTCGTAGTGCTCGGTCTCGAAGCCGAAAGACCCCGCCATGCCGCAGCAGCCCGATTGTATCTCCTCGGGCTCGCATCCGGGAATCGAGCGCAGCACCTCCATCGCCGGCTGCGTTCCCACCAACGCCTTCTGATGGCAGTGGCCGTGGAACAGTACGCGTCCAGGTGCGTCACTGAATCTGGGCCGGGCGCCCTCGGCCTGAGCGCGCAGAAAGAACTCCTCGATGAGCAGGGTGTTATTCGCTATCGCCTTCGCCTTTGCGTCGCCGCCCAGCAGGTCTACGTAGTCGTCTTTGAAGCTCAGGATGCAGCTCGGCTCCAGGCCCACGAGCATTGCCCCACGCTGTACGTAAGTATAGATTCGATCGACGTTAACCCGCGCGTTGGCCCGTGCCTTGTCCATCATGCCCTTAGAGAGCATCGGCCGGCCGCAGCACCGCACCGGTGGCAAAACGACGCGGTAACCCATGGACTCGATCACTCTGGTGGCGGCGATGCCCAGGTTGGGGTGGTTGTAGTTGGTGAAGGTGTCCGGGAAGAGTACGACCTCTCCCCTCGCCCCGTTCGATCCCGCGGCGCCTCCTCTCGATTTGAACCACTGCAAGAAGGTCTGGCTTGCCAGGGGCGGGAGCGACCGTCGCCGATCGATCCCCACATGCTCCTCCATCAGCCCACGGAAGACGCTCGATTTGAGGGTCCAGTTGGAGAGCGGGGCGAAGAACGCCCCCCATCTGCTGAGGGTGGCGATGTTGCCGAATATCGTGTCCCGAAGCGACCCTCCGTTGGCCCTGCGGTACTGGTCCATGAACTCATACTTGAGCTTCGCCACGTCCACGTTGGAGGGACACTCGGCCTTGCACGCCTTGCACTCCAGGCAGAGCTCCATGACCTCGTAGAGCCTTCGACTGGTGAGGGAGTCCGCGGGCAGTGCCCCAGAGATGGCGGCGCGCAGTGCGTTGGCCCGTCCGCGGGTCGAGTGCTCCTCGTCCCGGGTCGCCATGTACGAAGGGCACATGGTGCCCCCCGTGATCTTCCTGCATGTGCCCTGGCCGTTGCACATCTCGACTGCGCCGGCCAGACTCCCCTCGTTCAGGTAGGCGAAGCCGGTCTTCAGCTGGATGGGGCTGTAGCCCGGGCTCACGCGCAGGTTCTCGGTCATCGGCGGTGAGTCCACGATCTTGCCGGGGTTCATCACGCCGTTGGGGTCAAAGGCCCTCTTTACCTGCCTGAACGCATCGTAGAGCTGGCTGCCGAACATCTTCTCGTTCCAGACGCTACGGACGAGCCCGTCGCCGTGCTCGCCGCTCATGGCGCCGCCGAACTCCAGCACCAGGTCGCTGACCGGAGATGGAGGACATGCGGTCCACGCCTGCCTCCGTCTTGAGGTCTATCAGCGGGCGGATGTGAAGGCACCCCACACTGGCGTGACCGTAGTATCCGGCGGTGGTCCCGTGGTCTCTGACTATCTGGTCGAAGCGGCGAACGAACTCCGGCAGCTTCTCTGGCGCCACGGCCGTGTCCTCCACGAAAGGAAGCGGCTTGGCGTCCCCGGGCACGTTCATCATCAGTCCCAGCCCGGCCCTGCGGACCGCCCAGACCCTGGCCTGGTCCGCCGGGCGGGTCAGGCGACGTATGGCGTATGCGAGCCCCGATCGCTCCATCCGCCTCTCGAGCCGGTCCAGGCCCGCATCGAGCTCTGCTTCGGTCTCTCCTGTCAGCTCTACAACCAGCACGGCCTCCGGCTCGCCCTCTATGAAGTCCATCATCCGGGAGTACTCGAGATTGGCCCTCGCCTGTCGCAGAATCATGCTCCCGATGAGCTCGACCGCCGAAGGCTCCATCTCCAGGACCGCGACAGTTGCCTCCATGGACTCCAGGAGATCGTGGAAGTGAAGGACGGCCAGGGCCTTCATCCTGGGGCGAGGGACGACGCGCAGCTTCGCTTCCGTGATGGCGACCAGCGTGCCCTCGGAACCGACGACGAATCTGGCCATGTCGAAGCCGCTGCCGCCGACGAACTCGTCCAGGTTGTACCCGGAGACACGCCGCTGGATGGGAGGATAGCGCCTCAGAATCTCGTCTCGGTTGGCCTCGCCGATGGCGAAAAGCTTGCGGTAGATGTCGCCCTCGAGCCCATCGCGGCGCATCCTGGCCTCCAACTCGGCGCCGTTCAGCGCCCCAAACTCCGCGGTCTGGCCATTGGAGAGGACCGCTTTGAGCTCATGGACGTTGTCGACGGTCTTTCCCCAGACGATGGAGTGGGCGCCGCAGGAGTTGTTGCCCAGGGCTCCGCCGACATTGCCCCGGTTACTCGTGCTTGGATCGGGCGCGAACAGCAGCCCGTAGGGCTCGAGGTGATGGTTGAGCTCGTCCAGCACTATCCCCGGCTGCGTCCGCACCCAGCCCTCCTCGGCGTTGAACTCGACCACCTCCCTCATGTACTTCGAGAAGTCGATAACGATGGCGTGGCCGACGGTCTGCCCTGCAAGGCTGGTGCCGCCGCCCCGCGGGAGGACCGGGACGCCGTACCGGCTTGCCGTCTCGAGGACGGCGACGACATCATCGGCGGTCCTGGGGATGACTACGCCGATGGGCTCAATCTGGTAGATGCTGGCGTCGGTGCTGTAGAGGACCCGCGTCATCTTGTCGAAGCGGACCTCGCCGGCGACTCGCCGGCCCAGCTCCTCGACCAGCTCTCTTGTGTCCGATTCGGTTACGTTAGCGCCCATCCCTTACCTGCCGCAGGCGTGCTCTCAGCCCGCTGTCGGTAAAGCATAGCCCCAATGGTGGGCTTTGGAAAGATAAGGGCGGCGCAGGGGCCGGTTTCACCTGAGATGTCATTCCGAGGAGCCCACGCCAGTTCACGAATCCTGGAAAGGTTCGGGGCGACGAGGAATCTGGGGGGCGGGGCGATGACCAGGGTCGCAAAGGCCATCCCACCTCAGATTCCTCGTCGAGGACTCCTCGGAATGAGAGGCAACGTCCGTGGTGAGTTCGTCGAACCACGAACGGGGTTAGTGCCTCTCCTCTCGACCTGGGCGGACACATAGGTCCGCCCCTACGAAAAGGGAGATGTGTACCTGGCGTCGAAAGGGACCGAGAGGGCCGTTGCTCCGTGGGTGTCGGCGTAGGGGCAGGTTTCAAACCTGCCCTATGTCCTCGGAAGGGAATCACGCGGCCCTACACGGATGTCCCGCGCAGGGCGCGCCATAGCTGGCGGCGGTTCATTATCAGAAGGCCCGCCGAAAGGCCGAGGAAGATGTAGGCAAACACCAGACGCTGGCTCGAGTCCACGAAGCCCAGGTGCGCGACGAAGAGCACCAAAAGGACCGCACCCGCTTTCCAGCTGATCAGGCGTGGGAGTATCAAGATGATGGCGAAGACCGACATCGCCGACGTGAGAAAGAACTCGACGCTCTGCCGAGTGTCTAGCGGGAAGCTCAGGACCTCGCCGGCGGAGAAGCTGAAGATCACGACCATGCTCCCGACGAGTACTGTGAGCTGGTTGACCTCCGCCGAGATAAGCGTCGTCAGCCCTCCGACCGGGTTGGCCCGCAGGCTGAACAGGACGGCGACGATGATCTCTGGGGACTCGGACGCCAGTGGGGCTATCCACTGGATCAAGATGAATTCGTCGATGCCAAGCTCGCCCCCGGTGTCCACCAGAGCCTCGACGAAGGGCTCCGCGGCCACGAGGATCACGGCGGCCGAGTAGGCGAACAGCAGGACGACGACGGTACGTCGCTGGACGGCTGGGAGGTTCCCCACTGCCAACGCGGGCCCCAAGAGGTCAGGTTCTCCGGTGGCCTGACGAGAGGTCGCCCACAGGTAGAAGAGGTACATGGTGATGAGAACGCCCGCCAGGATGATGTGCACCTCGCCCATGATGAAGATCAGGAAAGACAGCGCGGTGGCGGCGATGAGGACCCCTATCTCCAGTGACAGTAAGCCCCGCAGGTCCAACACCCGGCGACGTTTGAACCAGAAGATCAGGATCACCGCCGACCAGCCCAGGCCGATTAGCAGACGATTGGAGCCTGTGACGTTGGCGGCCACCCGAGACATCTCGTCTGTTACCTGCTGTGTACCGGGATCGAAGGACTGTCCGGCGTCCCAGGCGAGGACCGCCTCTATGGCGTATTCGGGGAGTATGGCGATGAGCGCCAGGACGGCGATGGCGAACGACGCGGGCACGTCAAGCTGGGCGGCCTCGGCGGCCCAAGAGATGAGAAAAGCCCCCCCGACGATGCCCAGGCCGTAGACCAACGCGGCCAAGACCGGGTCCAGCTCTGGGCCGGCGAACCTCAATATGAAGGCGGGTAGCCCAACGGCCGCGAAGGCCAGTATCCACAGTGCCGGACGCCCACCGTTGGTCTCTATGCCGACCATTAGCTACTCCGTCCAGTAAAGCCCGGGGATGGCTTGGGCGTGGCCAATAGCGCTGTTCCTCGACCTGTAGACGGTCTGACAACCCTCCGCCGGACGGCGGGAGGGGCCGCACCCACCCAGAAAAAAACCTGCCATCCGGCAGGCCGTCAGAAAACTCTTTTCGTCAGCAACGCCGCTACGATGTTATCTTCACGACGCGGTAGCGGGTCTTGCCCCGAGGCGTATCGAACTCCACTTCGTCGCCCGCGTAGCGTTTCAACAGCGCCTTCCCCAACGGAGACACGTCAGAGATCTTGCCCTCCAAGGGATTCGCTTCCGCCGCGCTCACGAGGGTGTACGTCGTCTTGCGGCCGCTGCCAATGTCCCTGACCGACACCTTAGACCCTAGCTGTACTCTCACCGCGGCCTGGCCGGTTGAGTCGATGACCACGGCGTACTTCAGAGTGCCCTCTATCGTCCGTATGCGCGCCTCTGCATGGCCGAGCTGCTCCCTTGCTGCCTCCAGGGGGACATTCTCCCTGACGTCCTTGTCGGCCGCCGCCTTTCTGATCTGCATGGCCAGGGGAGCACGTTCCGCCTTCAGCTTGTCCAGCTCCGCCTGGAGGCGGGTGAGGCCGTCCCGAGTAAGCTTGATGGCCTCGGGGCCGCCGGGCCCACCTTGCCTTCGGGAGAGGGACTTGGACTTGCGTACTCGAACGTGCTGCGCAAGGTTCTTGTCGATGAGTCGGTTCTTTCGGGCGTAAGACAGGAAATCCTTAATGATTTGAAGGCGGTCTGCCGCTTCGGGGGCGGTCCCCGTCGCTCCCAACTGGTCTGCGTACTCGCCTATCTCGGGCGGCTTGATCTCCGTCAGGGTCCTGTCAGGGCCACACCAATTGACGAAGCGGTGGAGCACACGCTGCGCCGCCCCCTGGTCCTCGTTCCCCTTGACGCTGCTTACGTAGCTCCCCACAGCCTGTAAAAGCGTGACCGGCCCGCTTCGCTCCAATGTTCAACTCCCTGGTGTGCCTTTAAACACCATGTTAATGAACTCGTCGGGGGGGTGTCAACGCGGCCCGGACGGCGCGTCAATCCCTCCATCCGTCTAAGGCGAAGCGGACAAGCGTCCGCCCGTCTATATCAGCGCCCGGGTCGTTTGACCCGGCAACAGGCCGCTGCTACACTCGACGCCTGCCGGATGGCATCGACGAGACGAGGACCGGTCTGGAGGGTCGAAGAACAATGATTGGGGTTCTGACGCACCACTGGGCCAAAGAGGACCGGGTGGCCGATGCCAGGGACCTGCTGGACCGCAACGGGCGCGCGCAGGCAGGAGCGCCCGGCTTCGTCAGCCGCCAGACGCTGCACTCCCTCACTGACGCGACCCAGATCACGTCGCTGGTCCTGTGGGAGAGCAACGAGATCTACGACGCCTGGCGGGCGAGCCCCGAGCGTACGGCCGTGATGGCCGGAGCCGAGGAGCTGTGGTCCAAACCGCCGCAGTCCGAGCGATTCGAGGCGGTCGACCAAGCCGGCTAGTGTGGGGCCCATGTCCTTCCGAGTCCCGACACGTCGGGACGACGAGGAATCCGGGATAGGGTCCGACCCTCGCATGACGTGCGACTGGGGGCGTTCCTCGCCTGAATCGTCGTCCTTCCCTCTAGCCCCGCAATGGAGACTCGAATGGGAAAGACCCTGGCTTTCGTGCCCCTCCTTCTAGCGCTCCTGGCCGTGGCCTGTGGCAGCGACGCCGCGTCGACTCTTGTGGCCACGCCGGCAGCCACCCCGCCGCCCACGGCCGCATCGATCGCTGGGGGCGTTAACGTCGATATCAAGGACTTCACTCACCAGGACCTGAGCATACCTGTGGGCACTACCGTGGTGTGGACGAACCGAGACAATGTTCGGCACACCACCACTGGGGAAGGAGGCAAATGGGATAGCGGCCCGTTGGAGACCAGCGACCTTTTCAGTTTC
>JADFHV010000265.1 GCA_022566975.1 Chloroflexota bacterium | reverse complement strand
CCCGCTCCAGCACCAGGATTCGAAAACCGCCGAGGCCGTCGGGCTGGGCTAGCTCCAGCATCGCCAGCCGGTTTGCGTCGTGCTCGTGCTGTGGCAGGCCCTTTTGCCGAAGGCGCTCCAGCATACCGGAGAGGCCCAACCGCCGCAGGAACTCAGCCTGAGTCAGGAGTCCGAGCGGCCTCAGACCCACCGATCGGCCTTCATCAGAGACCGCTGAAAAGTCGACGTGGGCGGTGATGTCCTGCCTGCCGACGCGCTGGTACGGGCTGCTCCCCTGGGTGTGGCGATAGTAGGTCTGAAGGGTGCCCAGGGAGCGCTTCGGTGAGTAGAGATCGTCCGACTCGTGGCCATAGTCGATGGTTACCACGAAGCCGCGTCGCAGCGCCGTGGAGACCTCTTTCATCCAGGGCCCGATTGCCAGGTTTACCTCACCCTGGAACCCGTCGGGCAGCCGCGAGGCCCGCTCCCCTAGCCTCGTCGCCAGGAGCGATGTCGAGGGCTCTCCGACTTTCTCAACCAGCCCACCCTCATCGTCCAGCCCAACGAACAGCTCCCTGAGACGGCCGCCTTCCACGCGGAACCTGTGGACCGGAAATGCGTCGACCAGCTCGTTGGAGACGAAGCACCCGACGACATCCCTCAGCGGCACGCCGTCACCGGTGAGACGCTGCACGCCGGCCGGGCCGCTGCCAACCGGGCCGCTGTACGGGTGTCGCTCGATCGCGACGTAACGCAGGGCCCGCATGAAGCCGCCCGACAGCGAGGATGCGTAGGTAACGACATCGCGGGCAAGGAGTCCGCTGCCGGCACCCATCTCCACAACGATGAACCGCGCGGGCCGGTCCAGGACCTCCCACATGCGCTCGAGCTGGACCGCCAACAGGGCCCCGAAGGCCGGGTGCGCCGCGGGGCTGGTGAAATAGTCTCGAGCCTCTGGGAGTGTGGAGGCCTTCGCGTAATAACCGTGGTCGGCATCGTAGAGGGCAAGCCCCATGAAGTCGGCGAAGGTGATCTTGCCTTGCTTCGTGATGCGGTCCCGGATCTTGGGCTCAGGTGAGTCTGGCTGCACGCGCCGGCCCTCAGAGCCTCCAACAAAACCCTTCCAAGGTACCGCAGCCTGAAGGCTGTCCCGACGGGTCGGGACTCCCCGCCTACCCTCATACCACACCCTTATGGTCGTCAACGAACCATGTTACTCGCGGGCGTAACACCTAACCAAAGATGTCATTTCGAGGAGCCCAAGCCAATCCACGAAACCTGGAGAGGTTCGGGGCGACGAGGAACCTGGGGAGGCGGGGCGATGACCAGGTTCGCGAAGGCCATCCCCACCCCGGATTCCTCGTCTCCCGACGTGTCGGGACTCGGAATGACAGGCAGTCTTCATGGTTCGACAAGCCCGTCCTGAGTTTGTCGAAGGGCCCACCACGAACGGGCATAGTACCGTCCGCCTTGAGCATGTCGAAGAGCCGTACTATCGCACTGTCGCATCAATTATCTTGTTTAACGCCATCGCGGTGCGGTCGATACCTGCGAGCTACACCACAGGCTCAGGCGAGGGGTTAAAGGCGGTTTTAACATAGTCTCTCAGAAACAGGAAGGGGCACCAGTGTTCTGATGCCCCCTCTATCCTCGTTCGGCTCGGTGTCTGCCGAGATCAGGCTCCCGCGCTGCGAGCCTGCCGCGCCCGTCTGGCGTGGGCGCCACCGCGGTCCCAGCCCGACCCCGGCATAGAGTTCCTAAACTCCGAGCGCTGCCCGCACAGCTTACACACACCCACGCTGGTAGGGCCGTTTGGACTCTCTATGAGCCAGTGATGCTGGCATTCCGATAGCGTCTCTTCCTGTTCTGCCACGGCACATCCCTTCTGTGAACTCAGTCGATCGGGCCGACTCTAGCTCCGCTCGTCTATAGGCACGTATTCAAGGTCCATGGGCCCCTCGTACAGGAGCCTGGGCCTCAGCAGGATATTCCTCTCGAACTGCTCCATTACCTGCACAGTCCACCCGGGTACGCGACCCATGGCGAATATGGACACGAACAGGTCGTCGGGTATCCCCATCAAGTAGTAGATGGACCCTGAGAAGAAGTCGACGTTCTGGCAGATGCCTTTCCTGGAGTAGGGCTCCATTACCTCTACGACTTCCTGGAGGATGGAGTACCATTTGGGCTGGCCCTTGCGCTCACCCAGCACCTTCAGGTCATCCTTCAGATGGATGGACCTGGGGTCCACGGCCTTGTAGACCCGGTGGCCGAACCCCATCACGCGACCGCCCTGGCTCAGCTGGTTTCTGACGTAGGGCTCCGCGTTCTCCTCGTTGCCGATCTCCAGGGCCATCTCCATGACCTTCTCAGCGGCGCCACCGTGTTGCGGGCCCTTGAGCACGGCGATTCCGGTCGTGACGGCGGCGTGCAGGTCCGCCAGGGTGGAGGCAGCCACCCTGGCACCGAACGACGAAGCGTTCACGCCGTGATCGGCGTGAAGGACAAAGTCCTTATCCATGAGCCTCGCATCCTCAGGCTCCGGCACGTTGCCGAAGAGCATGTACAGGAAGTTCGCGGCGTGGCCGAGCTCATTGCTGGGCTCCACCGGGTCCTTCCCTTCGCGGATGCTTGCATGGGCGGCGACGATGGTCGGCGCCTGCGCCGTCAGCCGGATTCCCTTACGCAGCGTGGCTTCGAGGGAGTTGTCCGACACCTCCGGATCGAAGGCGGCCAGCCCGGACATTGCGGTACGCAGCACGTCCATGGGGTGAGCGTCTTTGGTAAGCTTGATAAGCTCGACGATCTCGCCCGGGAGCCGGCGGTTGGCCTTCAGCTCCTCGTCCAGGGTCCGGAGCTGGTCCCTGGTGGGTAGCTCTTCGTAGAGAAGAAGGTAGACCGTTTCCTCGAAGGTGGACCGCTCGGCCAGGTCGTGGATGTTGTAGCCACGGTAGAGGAGCTTTCCAGCCTTGCCGTCGATGAAACTCGAGCGGGTGGAGTCGATATATACATCCCGAAGGCCCCGCCTGATCTCCACCTTCTGTTCGGTCATCTACTACCCTTCTACGCGCGGTCTACAGACCCCGACGCGTAAAGACAGTCAGGCGAAAACGGCAGGGTAAGTAACAGCGAGGCCCCGAGACTGGCTCGGCAGCCTTCTACCCGGAGGAACCCGCCCCGACGGCACGCCGATTCTAGCATCGTGGCACTTGGGTGTCAAGGAACGGCCGACTGGCAGACGGCCGGCCACCATCAGGCCTAAGCGCGCTTGTTAGCTCCTGCACGCACATTGACTGGGCGGCTCGGGAATGGCTACAATGGCGGCACCCTCTGGATCTAGCCACCACGCGGCCGGTAAGAAAAGACCGGCACGGCCGGCCTACGTTGGTAGCCGTCTCCCCCTGCTGTGCGGTCAGGCCCCCGCCGTGCGGTCAGTCCAAAGGACGACCGAGGAGGAATATGGAATCGGGCCAAGTCCCCGAAGT
>JADFHV010000264.1 GCA_022566975.1 Chloroflexota bacterium | reverse complement strand
CGACAGCTTGACCACCAGCCAGGCCTGGGTGATCAGCAGCATGCTCATGGCCATGAACGACGCGAACGAGCCGAGGAACACCCACCGGAAGTCGCGGTACTGGAGGGAATCGAAGATCGAGGCGCGGGCCAATGAGGAGAGGCGCCCGGCCCTAGGTGGGGGCGTGGCCACCCCGATTTCGGCGGGCGTCGATATCTCTTGTTTCAGGTCTGTTTTCAAGGAGAGGGGTACATCGCCCCGTCTGTCACGGGGCAGTCGAACCACCCTACACCCGGCGCAGTCGGCGGTCAAGGGACTTGCGGCGCTCCGTCCGCGTTGTAAGTGGACTCGTCGCCATTCTTGCTGAGCACCGCTGAGGAGTCCAACAGCAGGACCCTTAAAGTCTTGCGATTAGACCTGCAATAGTCTTGACATGCGTCCACATAGTGTCTAAACTCAGTCCGCTTATGATTCATAGAGAGGTCATAATGAAGGCCAGGATCGTCGATCTGGCGGAGGTGAAGAAGACGCCGGAAGAGCGGGAAGCCGAGGAGCTTCTGGGCAAGCTGTCGCCCGGCAAGGCCATCGAGATAACCCTCACCGGCGGCGAGACTCCCAAGCGGGTGGCCCGGCTATACCGCGACGCGGCGAGACGCCTCCGCAAGGGGATCCGAATCGAGACGTTGGAGCGGGGAGCCAAGCTTCTCGTATATCTCAAGGTGGACGCTAAGGATGATGACGATGACTAGCTCCTCTCCCTAACTCTCCCTCCCAGAGGGGAGCCGCGGTCAGGAAACTCACTGTAGACGAAAGAAGGGAGTCGATTGAAAGCACTACGGAATTTGCTACGGAAGTTGCAGCGTGAACTGAAGGTATACAGGCTCATCGTGAGCGATAACCGGACGCCGAGGGTGGCAAAGCTTCTTCTCGCATTCGCAATATTTTATGCCGTCTCTCCCCTTGACCTGATCCCTGACTTTATTCCGGTGATCGGCTTGCTCGACGACGTGATCATCGTCCCAGGGCTGATCATCCTGGCGCTGAGGCTCACCCCAAAGGACGTCGTCGAGGACTGTCGAGTCAGGGCCTATGGGACGTGATCTCCGACAGGTCGATTGCCACAACATAAGGTGACTTTGGCGGGTGTAGGGGCGGGTCACAAACCCGCCCGGTGTCGGGTCGGGGTCTGTGCGTAAGGGTAAACCGTCGATGTCATTCCGAGGAGCCTGCGTGCGTCACGACTCGGAGGCAGGTCCAGGGCGACGAGGAATCTGGGGAGGTGGGGCGATCACACAAGTCGCAGCGACCAGCCCCACCCCAGATTCCTCGTCGAGGACTCCTCGGAATGACAAGCAATACGGCGCTCTCGGTGGCTGGGTGAGGAGGCGCGTAGCCAGAGCAGGAGAGCAGCCTGCTAGCGCGATCGAGAAAACGCTCTTTTCTCCCTAGGGTGTCTCGCGCGTGGGTCGCGTGGGTAAGGGCGACCCGGCGGGGCACCGGGGGGCAGCTCCTTTTCACCGCGCCTCGGCCGCGGCGACCGGCTTCCCAACCCTCCGTTGAAGAAGCAGCGTCGCGGCAATGGCCACCGCCGCCAGCGCCATCATCAGCGCGAACGCACCGTCGTAGCTGCCCCATCGGTCGAATATGACCGCTCCCACGAAGGCGCCCAACCCCCCGCCTATCTGGTGCACCATGTTGATCAGGCCGCTGACCGTCCCCAGGCGGCTGGGGCCGAACAGACTCTCCGCGAATACCACAGCCAGCGGCGCCGTGATCAGGAACGTGAACCCATAAAGCAACGCAAAGGCGATGATAGCGGGAGTGTCCTGGAAGTACAGGACGAAGGCGAACACCGGCAGCCGTATCAGGAAGCAGAGCGCTACGGGGCGAGTGGCGCCGAAGGTGTCGGCCAGCACGCCTGAAGTCAGCACTCCCACCAGTCCCAGAATCCCCATGAGTGCCAGCATGTTGCCCGCGAGCACAGAGCCCATCCCCTGGTCCAGCGCGAACGCCACGACATGCGTTGCTACGAAGAAGTCCTGGAAGCCGCAGACGCCGTATACCACGACCAACAGCCAGAGCTGCCTGGATTTCAAAACGGAGCGGAGTGTCCCCGGCGCGGCTGACCCCGTGACGGCCGATTGGACGGAGGGCGCCCTCTCGCCCACGGACTGCCGACCGCCGGGGGGCACGGTGCCGCGGCGGTGCTCCGGAGGCCGAGACCTGGCCGCCGCGAGAACAATAGGCACGACGATTGCGAGGTTAGCGGCCCCAAGGACCGCATATGAGGTCCGCCAGCCGAGGGTCGTGAGAAAGGACGCCAGCAGGGTGATGATCACCAGCTGGCCGATGGCGTTGCCCGATATGGCCGCGCTGTTCGCTACCGCGCGCCGCCTCGTGAACCAGCGGTTTATCATCACCCCCACGGTCGGAATGGAGGTGGCCGCATGGCCGACGGCGTAGACCAGGCCGTAGGCAACGAAGAGCTGCCACTGGGACGTCACACGGCCCGTAAGCGCGATGCCGGCCGCACCGATCAGCGCCCCGCCGGCCAGGACCAAACGCAGGCTGTAGCGGTCCACCAGACGCCCGGCCAGCGGCATCGCCAGCGCCGACACGAACATGAAGGCCGCGAGCGCCAGCGTCAGCTCGGAGCGGCTCCACCCCAGGTCGTCGGTCATCGGCTTCAGCATGAGACCGAACGCGTAGCGTGTCCCGCTGTTGAAGAACAGCACGACGAAGCCCGTTCCCAGTATGATCGAGCTGTAGTCCAGTCGCCGCAAGAGAGACCTGCTCGGACTCGATTCCACCGACCGCCGCACCGTGATGCCTTGGAGGTCAGAGCGACAGGCGCGGGAGGCCGCGCCAGATTAGCACCCGGTCTCCGGGCGCGTCAACGCGGCAGGGACGGTTGACAGCCGGCGCCCTCGCCCCTTGACAGCGTACCCCCTGGGGTTACAATCAGCCCTGTCCGCGCGCGGGACCGGGAAGGACGCGGCCATGCAGCCGGACACGGGAGGAGAGATGAACGGCGCCGAGATCATGAGGACTATGCGGGACGGCGGCATAGTCTACGGCACGATGCTGAGCATGAGCCGGAATCCCCGGTGGGTGACGCCCATGTCGGCCTTCGGCCTGGACTACGTTATCATCGACACCGAGCACTCGCCGAGAGGCAGGGACGACGTCGCCGACTTCCTGGCGGCCTTTGTGTTCAGCGGCATCGTGCCCATCGTTCGGATTCCCATCCCAGACTCCCACTACGTGACCATGGCGTTGGACGCAGGGGCCCAGGGCGTACTGGCTCCCTATTGCGAGACGGTCGACGAGGTAAAGGAGGTGGTCGGTGCGACCAAGTGGCGGCCGCTGAAGGGCGCGCTTGTGAGGAAAGCCGTGGAAACCGGCGAGCTCCCCAGCGAGGCTACGAAGGCGTATCTGGAGAACCGCAACCGCAACAACATCTGCATCGTCGGCATCGAGAGCGTTCCTGCGATCGAGATGCTCGACCGTAT
>JADFHV010000008.1 GCA_022566975.1 Chloroflexota bacterium | reverse complement strand
AGTATTCGAAGTTGGCGAAGAAGTCGAACAGCTTGAAGGCGGACTTCTGCGGCTGCGCCACGCCTGCTTTGATGCTGTCGTCGAAGAGCTGATCGAGAAAGTCGTGCTTACGAGTACCGCGCCCCTTGATCTGAATGAAGTCGGTGGGCGAGAAAATCGGTCGAAACAGGCCGAGATTGAGGATGTCGGTGCAATCGTAGCCGGTGGTCATCATGCCAACCGTCACGCAGACGCGGGCCTTGCTGGTCTTGTAGGCGGGCAGGAAATTGGCCGAACCGAGCAGGTTGTTGTTGGCGAAGTTGATGGTGTACTGCTGGGCGTCGGGAATTTGCGAGGTAACCTGGACGGCGAAGTCGGACTGGTACTTGCCGGGGAGCATGCGGTCGGCCATCTGGTTGAGTATCTGAGCCAGCTTCGAGGCGTGGTTCTGGCTGACGGCGAAGATGATGGACTTGCCGATCTCGCCGCTGACCGGATCGCGCAGGGCGTGCTCCAGGAATGTCTTACAGAAGAGCTGGTTGGTGGTGTCGGAGAAGAAGCGCCTCTCGACATCCCGCTGCCTGAAGGCCTCCTCCTGGTCTTCGCCTGCATCGTCGGTGAACGAGACGACGAAGCCCTCTTCGGAGAGCAGCTCGGTGGTGATCTCGGTGCGGGCGTCCACTACCGTGGGGTTGATCAGGTAGCCCTCCTTCACGCCGTCCATCAGGGAATAGCGGTAAGTGGGCTCACTGTTCTCGCAACCGAACGTGCGATACGTGTCGAGCAAAAGCCGTCGCTCGGCTTCGCGCGGGTCGCGCGTGCCCGGATTCGAGCTGTCGAATCTGCGGAGGTAGTCGCGGGGTGTGGCGGTGAGGCCGAGCTTGTAGCCGATGAAGTAGTCGAAGACCGCGCGGGCGTTGCCGCCGATGGAGCGGTGGGCTTCATCGGAGATGACCAGGTCGAAATCGGTCGGTGAGAAGAGCCGCTGGTATTTGTTGTCGAAGAGAAGCGATTGCACCGTGGTGACGACGATTTCCGCTCGGTGCCAGTCGTCGCGGTTCTCCTTGTAGATTACCGTCTGAAAGTCGGCGGCCAACAGCGCCGCAAAGGCTTTCCTGGCCTGCTCCTCCAGTTCAAGACGATCGACCAAAAAGAGGACGCGCCGTGCGTTGCCGGAGCGCAGGAAGAGCTTGATGACGGCGCCGGCCGTGAGGGTCTTGCCCGTGCCCGTGGCCATCTCGAACAGGAAACGGTCCTTGCCTTCCTTGAGCGCGGCCTGAAGGCTGTGGATGGCCTTCAGTTGATAGGGTCGGAGAAAGCGAAGCTGGTTGGCCTGGACGTATCCGGGCCGCTCCCCCTCGTTGCGCCATGCCGCTTCGGACTGGTAGTTTGGGCGCTGAGTCAGCGCGATGTAGTCATCACCCACTAGCTCGGCAATCAGGCGCTGCGGATCGGGCATGACCTTCTGGTAGCCGATGACCGAGTCGGGTGTCGGAAACGAGGTGATGACGTAGGGGTTGCCTCGTTCGAGGTCCCAGAAGTAGTGAAGGTTGCCGTTCGAGAGGATCACGAAGCGGCAGTTCTGGGAACGGGCATACTTGCGGGCCTGCTCCTTGCCGACAAGTGGATTCTTGTCCTCGGCCTTGGCTTCCAGGACGATGAGCGGGAACGCCTTGGCGTCGAGCAACAGGAAGTCGACGAACCCCTTCTCGGTCTTCTCGAAATCGTCGCCAAGCCGGTCAAGGTCGACTGATTTGATCGTGACGCTGAGTTCAAGGCGGATGTTGGCGGGCGCGTTGCCGTTGGGAAAGAAACGCCAGCCGGCCGCTTCGAGCAGCTTGTTGATCTTGATGCGGGCTGTGGCTTCCTTCTCGGGCATTTCGATTCCTGTCTCAGCGGAGTCCGTTCAGCGGCCTAGCGGCGTTTAAGTTGATCCGGATAACGCCCAGGATGCCGTTTCAAGTCCCGTTCCTGGGTGTTCACGCCACCACTCCTGTCGGCAGGTGTCTGGTAGGAGCGGTCCGCGGAACGCCTCTAGGGCGTTGGCATCATACCTGATTGTCTGTGATAGCGTCGTCGGGTGCGACACCGGCTGCGGAATCGAGATAGTTGATCACGGTATATTGACCTTCTCGCATTAGTGTGACGTCGGCGTCAAGGTGGAACTCTCCCACGAACAGCGTCACATCAGGCTATCCGGTGGCGGTTTAGATTGCCTATGGCATGACGAGCGCGCGAAGGGTATTATATGCGACGATCGCTGCCATGAAGAGATACTCCTTCCTGAGCCTTGTCCGGAACGCCCTGAGCTACCACGAGAACTGGCCCAGGGCGTGGCGAAGCCCCGAGCCAAAGCAGGCGTACGACGTCGTCATTGTCGGCGCGGGCGGCCACGGCCTTGCCACCGCCTACTACCTCGCCAAAGAGCACGGGATCTCCAACGTCGCCGTGGTCGAGAAGGGCTATGTAGGCGGCGGCAACACGGGACGCAACACCGAGGTAGTCCGCTCCAACTACCTCTGGGACGAGTCTGCCCATCTGTACGAGTTTTCGTTGAAGCTGTGGGAGAGCCTTACCCAGGAGCTGAACTTCAACCTGATGTTCAGTCAACGCGGCCTGCTCGGCCTGGGCCACAGCCTCCAGGAGATGCGGGACATCGCGCGCCGCGTGAACGCCAACCGCCTCAACGGCATCGACAGCGAGCTGCTCACCGTCGACGAGATCAAAGAGCTGGTGCCGATCCTCAATGTCTCTCCCAACGCCCGCTACCCTATTCTCGGCGGAGCCCTGCAGCGAAGGGCGGGGACCGCCCGTCACGACGCGCTGGCATGGGGCTACGCCCGCGCCGCAGACGCCCGCGGGACCGACATCATTCAGCACTGCGAGGTCACCGGCATCCGCCGGGCTAACGGACGGGTAACCGGCGTCGAAACAACGAAGGGATTTATCGCCGCCCCCAAGGTCGCGCTGGCAACCGCGGGGGACTCCGGTGTCCTCGCAGCCATGGCCGGTTTCCGACTGCCCATCGAAAGCCACCCGTTACAGGCGTGGGTCACAGAGCCCGTCAAACCGGTGCTGGATGTCGTCGTGATGTCAGCGGCGGTGCACGCCTATATCAGCCAGACCGCCAGAGGCGAGCTTTTGGCGGGCGCAGGGCTTGATGCATACAACGGCTACGGCCAGCGGGGGAGCTTCTCGATCCTCGAAGGCGCCATCGCGGCCATCGTCGAGCTGTTCCCCATCTTCAGCCGCGTTCGCATGATGCGCCAGTGGGGCGGCATCGTCGACGTCTGCCCCGATGCATGCCCGATAGTCGGCAAGACACCCGTGGACGGCCTGTACATCAACTGCGGATGGGGCACCGGGGGTTACAAGTCCACTCCGGGCTCTGGCTGGGTCTATGCTTACACCATCGCCAACGACCGGCCCCATCGGCTCAACGAGCCCTTTGGACTGGACCGCTTCGCCACCGGCCGGCTGATCGACGAGCACGGCGCCGCCGGCGTCGCACACTGAAGGGGCCATCTACCATGCTGCTTATCGAATGCCCCTGGTGCGGCCCTCGCGAAGAGACCGAGTTCTCGTACGGAGGCGAGGCCCATCTCGTTGTGCCGACCGACCAGGACGCCGTGTCCGACGCAGAGTGGGGCGACTACCTGTTCTTTCGCAACAATCCGCGGGGCCGGCACCTGGAGCAGTGGTCTCACGCCTCCGGCTGCAGACGCTGGTTCAATGCCGAGCGCGACACCGTCAGCTACCAGATCACATCGGTCTACAAACCCGGCGAGCCGCCCCCCGGAGGCGTTGGGTGAATCAGCCTAATCGTCTGGCGACGGGGGGACGGATCGATCGTCAGGCGCCGGTCCGGTTCACCTTCAACGGCAAGAGCCTCGAGGGCTTTCGAGGCGATACCCTGGCCTCGGCCCTCCTCGCCAACGGCATCAGCGTCGTAGGGCGGAGCCTCAAGTACCACCGGCCTCGCGGCATCGTCGGCGCCGGCTCCGAGGAGCCAAACGCGGTCCTCCAGATCGGCACCGGGCCCGTCACCCTGCCCAATCAGGTCGCTACCCAGGTGGAGCTGTATGACGGCCTGGAAGCCGCCACAGTCACAAGCTGGCCGAGCGTGAACTTCGATCTCCGCGCCGTCATGGGCCTCTTCTCCCGCCTGATGCCCCCTGGCTTCTACTACAAGACCTTCATGTGGCCAAAAGGCTACTGGAGGAAGTACGAGCGCTTGATTCGGAATGCCGCGGGGCTTGGGATCACGCCCGACGGGCCGGACCCGGACCGCTACGATAAGCTCAA
Organism: Chloroflexota bacterium; assembly: GCA_022566975.1. The sequence goes on along the minus strand of JADFHV010000008.1, from coordinate 12,196 downwards.
CACCCACTGTGACGTCCTCGTGGTAGGTGGCGGCCCGGCCGGACTCGCAGCGGCGTGCGAGGCGGGGCGCAGGGGCGCCCGGGTCATCCTCGCGGACGAGCAGCCCGAGTTTGGCGGCAGCCTTCTGGCGAGCCGCCAGGTCATCGATGGCGTGCCCGCGACCGAGTGGGTCTCGGCGGCGGTAGATGAGCTGGCGTCGATGGAGGAGGTGCGCCTGCTCCCGCGGAGCACCGCGGTCGGATATTACGATCATAATTTCGTCACCATACTCGAGCGCGTTTCCGACCACCTGCCGGCGAACGACGGGACTCGTCCGCGTCAGCGGCTGTGGCGCGTCCGTGCCAAGCAGGTGGTACTGGCCACCGGCGCAATTGAGCGCCCGCTCGTATTCGGCAACAACGACCGCCCCGGCGTTATGATGGCCTCCGCGGTCTCGACCTATCGGAACCGCTACGCCGTCGTCCCCGGCTCGAAGGCCGTGGTATTCACCAACAACGACAGCGCCTATCAGACCGCGCTGGACCTCGCCGACGCGGGGATACCGGTCGCCGCAGTGGTCGATGTTCGGCCGGAGCCCGGCGGTCCCCTGGCGGCCCAGGTGCGCCGGAGCGGTATCGAGGTCCTCGGCCGGCACGCCGTCGTCGACGTCAACGGCCGTATGCGGGTCAGAAGCGTCGACGTCATGCGGCTCGACGATTCGGGACACGCTGTCGAGGGGCGCCGCCGCAGAATCGACTGCGATCTCGTCGCCGTATCCGGAGGCTGGAACCCGACCGTCCATCTCCACACCCAGTCAGGCGGCAGCCTACGATTCGACGAGCTCAGGAGTTGCTTCGTGCCCGAAGAGCCCGTCCAGGCGGAGCGTCTTGCGGGCTCGAGCAATGGCAGCTTCACCCTGGCGGGATGCCTTGCGGAAGGTTCTGCCGCGGGCGCACACGCGGCCGGGGACGCCGGGTTTGGAGACGGGAAAGCCTCATCGCCCTCCGGTGCCGTGGATGACCCGGCGGAGGAGCCGACGCGGGCCGTGTGGATCGTGCCCTCGACGAAGCCCGTCGGCCGTGGCGCCAAGCAGTTCGTCGACCTCCAGACGGATACGAGCGCCGCCGACATTGTCATCGCGACCCGTGAGGGGTATCAGTCCGTCGAGCACATCAAACGTTACACCACTCTCGGTATGGGCACCGACCAGGGCAAGCTCGGCAACGTGGCCGGAATCGGCGTCCTAGCCGAGACCTTGGGCGAAGATATCGCCTCCACCGGAACAACCACCTTCCGGCCGCCCTACACCCCGGTGACCTACGGCGCAATAGCGGGACGGGTAGGCGGTGACCTGTTCGACCCGGTGCGTAAGACGCCCATCCACGGATGGCACGAACAGGCCGGAGCCCTCTTCGAGAACGTGGGCCAATGGAAGCGGGCCTGGTACTACCCGCGCCCCGGCGACAGCCTGCAAGACGCCGTGAACCGGGAGTCCCTGGTGGCCCGCAAAGGCGTCGCCATCACCGACGCGTCAACTCTGGGAAAGATCGATATTCAGGGTCCCGATGCGGCCGATTTCCTCAATCGCGTGTATACCAACGCCTGGCTCAAGCTGCCCGTCGGCAGGTGTCGGTACGGGCTGATGCTGGGCGAAGATGGCATGTTGATGGACGACGGGGTAACCGCCCGTCTGGGCGAAAACCATTACCTCATGCACACCACCACCGGCAATGCGGCGGTAGTCATGGCCTGGTTGGAGCGATGGCTTCAGACGGAATGGCCGGAGCTAAAGGTCTACTTGACGTCGGTGACTGACCACTGGGCGACGGTCTCACTCGTGGGGCCCCTCAGCCGGGACGTCATCTCCGCGATCTGCAGCGACATCGATTTTGCGGGCGACGCCTTCCCCTTCATGTCCGTCCACCTGGGAACAGTCGCAGGTGCGCCGGCCCGCGTGTTCCGCATCAGCTTTAGTGGAGAGCTAACCTACGAGATCAACGTGCAGGCCAACTATGCCAGGGCCGTCTGGGATGCCTGCATCGAGGCGGGCGAAAAGTACAACATTGCCCCCTACGGCACGGAGGTGATGCACGTCCTCCGGGCCGAGAAGGGCTTCATCATCGTCGGCCAGGATACCGACGGGTCGGTCACGCCCATCGATGCGGGCATGAGCTGGCTCGTCAGCAAGCGCAAGGACTTTCTCGGACGGCGCTCCCTGTCCAGGTCGGACATGCTCCGTGAGGACCGAAAGCAGCTGGTGGGACTGCTGACAGACTCGCCCACCGAGGTATTGCCTGACGGCGGTCCGGTCGTCGACGACACCGCAGCCGGGATTCCTACGCCCATGCTGGGCCACGTCACGTCCAGCTACTACAGCGCCGCCCTTGGCCGCTCCATCGCCATGGCCATGGTCAAAGGAGGCCGGTCGCGCATGGGCGACAGGGTATATGTGTCCGACGCCGACGGACGCGGCATCGGCACGGTAATCACCAGCCCGGTGTTCTACGACCCTGAGGGTGAGCGACAGAATGTCTGACTCGGTGATTCAGGACGATGCAGCACGTGAGTCGCCCCTGCTCCAGTTCTTCGCCTCGAGGCGCGGCACTCGTAGTCCAGCCGGACCGGGAGTCAGCCTCGGCGAGCACGCCTTTCTAGGCCACGTCAATCTTCGCGGCGACCCTGAAGGCGCGGCCTTTCTCGATGCGGTGCGAGGAGTCCTGGGAGTCGGGCTGCCCACTGAGCCGAACACCGTGGTGGAGGGCGACGGGGTAGGAGCCCTCTGGCTCGGACCCGATGAATGGCTGCTCATCACCCCGCCGAGCATGGAGACCCAACTGACGGAAGCCCTGCGTGAGGCCCTGCACGACACGTTCGCCGCTGTCACCGACGTGAGCGGCGGTCAGACCGTCATAACCATCCAGGGACCACGCGCGCGCGACGTCCTGGCCAAGGGATGCAGCCTGGACCTTCACCCGCGGGTCTTCCGTCCAGGTCTTTGCGCCCAGACCCTCGTCGCCAGTGTCGGAGCAATCATAAGGCAGATAGACGAGAAGCCGTCCTTCGACCTCATCGTCCGTCGTAGCTTCGCCGAGTATCTGGCCCTCTGGCTCGAAGACGCCGCCCAGGAGTACGGGCTGGAGGTGGTGGGGGACGGAGGCCAGATCTCGCATTAGGACAGGGTGAGCGGCGCGATGGCGCCACCAGGAACGACTCAGGAGACGGGATGAAATTCTCTATCGCGGTGCTGCCCGGCGACGGCGTCGGGCCCGAGGTTACTGACGAGGCTGTGAAGGTCATGAAGGCCGCGGGCCGTCGGTTCGGGCACGTCTTCCAGCTCGGCTACGGCATGGTAGGGGGCAACGCCATCGATGAGATGGGTACGCCGCTGCCGGATGAGACGGTCGAACTGATCTCAAATACGGACGCGGTGCTGTTCGGCGCCGTGGGCGGGCCCAAGTGGGACGATCCCCAGGCGAAGGTCAGGCCGGAGGACGGCATCCTGGCCATCCGAAAGGACCTGGGCCTGTTCGCCAACGTCAGGCCGGTGAAGGTCTACCCGGCCCTGCTGAACTCCAGCCCCGTCAAACCACATCTCCTTCGGGGCGTGGACATGATTATCGTGCGAGAGCTGACCGGCGGCCTCTACTTCTCCCGCCCAAAGAGGCGGTGGAGCACGGCCAGAGGCCGGCGTGGGGTCGACACCCTGAAGTACACGGAAAAGGAGATCGAGCGCATCCTGAGGGTGGGCTTCGAGCTGGCCCAGGGGCGCAGAAAGCGCCTGACGTCGGTCGACAAGGCCAACGTGCTGGAGTCCTCGCGGCTATGGCGGGAGATCGCCGTCGAGCTCTCGGCAGAGTACCCAGACGTAGAGCTTGAGCACATCCTGGCTGACAACGCCGCCATGCAGCTCATACGCAACCCGGCCCACTTCGACGTCATCGTGGCGGAGAACACCTTCGGTGACATCCTGAGCGACGAGGCATCAGTGCTGGCCGGCTCCATGGGGATGCTGCCATCCGCCAGTCTGGCAGGACTCCCGTCCGGCCGTAAGCCGCTGAAGAGAGGCCCATCCCTTTACGAGCCTATACACGGCACCGCCCCGGATATCGCGGGGCAGGGCATCGCCAATCCCATCGGCGCCATCCTCAGCGTAGCGATGCTGCTGCGCCTCTCCCTCAGTCTGGAGGACGAGGCAACCGCAGTGGAGGAGTCGGTCGAAGGGGTGCTGGCGGAGGGCTATCGGACGGGCGACATCGCGGCAGAGGGCGACGACGTCGTGAGCACCAGAGAGATGGGAGACGTCATCGCCGGCAGGGTCTAGCGTGGTTGGACAGGCTCACGACGAACAGAACCATTCCGTTCGTGGTGTCCGACTCTTACAAGGATTTGTCGGGCTCCGACCCCTCGGGGAGCTTGTGGAGCCGTGACAGCTTCTGTCGGGTGTGCGGTGCGACCTCATCGAGGGGGTATGAAACCCCGGACTTAAGTCCGAGGTTAGGGTCTACCCTAAGGCGACCGGACCCATGTCGGCAACGGGGCGCACGGCCGAGCGCCCCTACGTAAATGCCTTCGCCTCTACGCCTCGGTCATCCCGAGGTCGACGATGATGCGGAACTCCTCGGCCTTCACGGGCTGCACCGACAGGCGCGAGCGATTGACCAGGACCATGTTCTCTAGGCCGGGGGTCGACTTGATCTCCTCCAGAGGCACCTGCCGCGCCAGCTCGGTCTCGGCCTTGATGTCCACCATGTACCAGATGGGCTTGTCCGGCGTGCTCTTGGGGTCCGGATGCTCCGAGTCCGGGTCCCACGCCGTGTCGTCCGGGTAGCCCTCGCGTACGACGACAGCGGTGCCGACGACGGCCATCGGCTTGACGTTGGAGTGGTAGAAGAGCACGCCGTCGCCGACCTTCATCTGGTCGCGTAGGATGTTCCGCGCCTGGTAGTTGCGGACCCCGTCCCACTCCGCAGTCTGGTCCTCCTCGCTCACGAGGTCGGCCCAGGAGTAGGCCCCAGGCTCGGACTTGACTAGCCAGTAGCTCCGTTCGGGCATCGTTGTTTCCTCGACTTAGAACTTGATCTGCAGGAACCAGAGTCAACTCGCCTGCCATTCTTGCTGGAAAATGGTACCTGTGTCCAGCAAGCGGGCGAGAATTCCGAAGTGGTATTCTAGGAATGGCATCGTTGATTCGCCATGTAGACGGGTAATAGGGCGCGCAGGCACAATGTTTCTGAATCCTGCCCAGTGGTTTCGGCCCAAGGCGACGCTGTCGGACCAGGAGGTCAGCCGTGGCCTCCGCCTGATGACGATGCAGGGGACGGTGTCGATCGGTTTCGGCAGCATTGCGGGTAGCGGCTTCCTGGCGGCCTACGCCCTGGCCATGGGCGCCAACAACTTCCAGATCGGCATCCTGGCGTCCGTCCCCTTCATCATGCAGCCGCTCCAGATCCCCAGCATCCTGCTGGTGGAGAAGCTCAAGCGCCGGAAGATCCTGGCGGCTGGCACCTTTCTGCTGGCGCAGGCCCTGTGGTTCCCGATAGCGCTCATTCCGCTGTTTCTGGACGTCCCCAGTGGCGGCGCTATCGCCGTTCTGCTTGGTCTCATGGGCGTCCGCGGAATGATTACCGCGATCACGACGTGCAGCTGGAACGGATGGGTGCGCGACCTGGTACCGCAGAACATCCTCGGACGCTTCTTCTCCCGGCAGCTCACCTTTGGCACCGTCGCCGCGGTCGTCTTCGGGCTCGGCGCGGCCCTCTTCGTAGACTACTGGAAGGGCTCGGCCTCCGCCGGGGACGAGATCTACGGCTATACCATGGCGCTTCTGTTCGGCGCCGTCTTCCTGGGCATGGCCGGACCCCTGTTCATGTCGCTTATGCCCGAGCCGTTGATGCAGCCGACCCCTGGGGGGCAGCCATCGCTGGTCGAGACTATTGCCACGCCGCTGCGCGACAGGAACTTCAGGCAGCTAATGGGGTTCCTCTTCCTGCGCGGATTCACGGCCAACCTGGCCATACCCTTCTTCGCCGTCTACATGCTTCAGCGGTTGGGGATGCCTTTGTCGGCGGTGATCTCCCTTACCGTGCTGAGCCAGGTGTTCAACGTCCTGTTCCTGCGCGTCTGGGGCCCGCTGGTGGACCAGTATGGCAGCAAGGTCATCCTCTCCCTCAGCACCTCTCTCTACGTGCTGGTAATCCTTGGCTGGGCCTTTACGACCATGCCGGAGCGGTATTTTCTGACGATACCCCTTCTAGTAGTCCTCCACATCTTCGCGGGCATCGCGACGGCGGGCGTCACCCTGACCACGGGCACCATCGGCATGAAGCTCGCGCCCCAGGGACAGGCTACCGCGTACCTGGCCGGCGCCTCGCTAGCGACAAGTCTGGGAGCAGGCCTGGGCCCGCTGGTGGGAGGCAAGTTCGCCGACTACTTCAGCGTGCGCGAGTTGAGCATCAGTTTCGGCTGGACCGCGCCAAACGGCGGCTTCGACTTTCCGGCCATATCGCTGACGGGGTTCGACTTCCTGTTCGCAATGGCCTTCATCGTAGGCTTGATCGCGCTGAACACCCTGCGGGGAGTTCACGAGGAGGGTGGGGCGGAGCAGGAGGAGGTGCTGGAAGAGCTCCGAGCTCAGTCGCAGGAGGTCTCTCGGGTGCTCGGCGCGGTTCCCGGGCTGCGCTACGTGGCCCAGTTCCCGTACAGCTACATCAGGAACGTGCCCGGGATGGACGTGGCCGTGGGAGTCACCGCATTTCAGATGGCGTCTTCGACGCGAATGGCCGTGGCGGCCGCCGCCACCGGGAGCATCGCAGCCCGCGACGTGGCGAGCCGCGTGAGCGGCGCCGTGTCTGAGGTGCTGGAGCGCACCGGCGACCTGGGCGGGCAGGGAGCAGACATCGCCCGGCATGCCACCAGGGGCGCCATGAACGCCGCCGACATCATGCCGGGAGAGGTCGGTGACCTGGCCAGGGGCGCCGTCCAGGGCGCATGGACCACGCTGGCCAGGGGTGCGACCAACCCGTGGGGCACGCTGCGCAGCGCGGTGTCCGGCGCGATACAGGGTGCAAGCGAGGCCAAGGCCGCCGTTGCCAGGACCGCGACCGACGCCGTCGAAGGGGCAAGGGCTGCCGCGCGCGAGCTTGGGTTGTCCGAGGAGACGGCTGCCAGCCAGGCGGCACTGGGCGCCCTCGAGGCCGCCAGGGCCATTGGGCCCGAAGCACTGTCCGCGGTCAGGCAGGCCCTGTCGGCGCAGCTCTCCAGGTTATCTCCAACAGCCACGGGGGATGATGAGGAGCAGGGAGCGGGCCAGAGCAGCGAGTCCGGGGCAGACGAGCTTGAAACGGAGGGCTTCAGCGACGAGCCGCATGAGACAGGCGAGTCTCGCGGCGCGTAGAGCAGCAGCGCGCCAATGCTCCATCACATCTGATATGCGGACCTCGAGGGCAACCTCAGACCCCCTCTCTAACTCTCCCCCGCGGAGCCGGAGGAGAGGATAATACCTCTTCCCCCTTGAGGGGGAAGATTGAGATGGGGGGGAAAGCCCGACGTATCATAGCGGCGTGACAGAAGACTAGCCGCCTAGAGCCGTCTCACAGAGGGCGCCGAGACCCACGTCAGGCTGACGATCCCCACGCAGATCGCGCCGATTATCACCAGCGCCGCGGAGACGCTCCAAAGGTCCGTCATGACACCGGCAAGGACCGCGGCAAGCGACTGTATCCCGGCGTCGATAGACATTATCCCCACCACCCGGCCTCGCAGTTGCGGGGGAGAGATCTGGAGAAGAGTGCTGTTGTTGGTTGCCCGGAAGATAGTCTGAGACGCGCCGGCCAGGACCATGATACCGAAAGCCAGAAGGCTCGCGTGCAGTCCGCCCAGGACCATCACGACGGCCCCGTAGGTCACCCCAGTTGCCAGCATGACCTTGCCCTTATTCGGTATGTCGCCCCTGGAGGCCAGGGTCAGACCTCCCACGAGCGCACCCACGGCCGCTACGGACTGCATCAGCCCGAAGGCGGAGGAGCCCATACCCAGGACGTCGGTCACGAAGACGGGCAGCAACGTCAAGTAGCTGAATGCGAAGGCCAACGGGCCCGCCGCCATCACCACCAGGGCCAACACCGTCCGGTTCTCGAGGAGCATGTACCTGAAGCCTTCGGCCATGTCTCCGATGATGGAGGTGGTCCGCTCCGTGACGGCCTGGGCCGGGATCCGGATCATCAGAGTGCTGAGCAGGACCAGCGTGTACAGGACAGCCGAGACTACGTATGCCGGGCCGACGTTGCCACCTGCGATGGCGATGAGGAAGCCTATGGCGGCGGGGCCTATCAGGCGGGTAACGTTGATGGCGACGGAGTTAAGGGAGAGGGCGTTAACGAGCAGTCTTCCTTCCAGGAGCTGGGGTATCAGCGAGGTCCGGACCGGCTGATTCATGGCCATGCCCCCGCCCAGCAGGAAGGCCGTCAGATAGATGTGCCATAGCCGTATCCAGCCGCCCAGGATCAGCACGGCCATGACGATGTAGATGGCCAGGCTCCATAGCTGGATGGCGACCAGTATCTTGCGCTTGTCGAAGCGGTCGGCGGCGACGCCGCCCAGCATCCCCAGGGCGATGAGAGGGACCGCGCGAAAGAGGTTGACCAGCCCCAGCGCCGTGGCCGATCCCGTAAGCTGCCACGTGAGCCAACTCCGGGCAACCTGCTCGGCCCACATGGACGAGGCCTGTCCTAGCTGGCCGAACCAGAGCAGCCGGAAGTCGCGGTTCTCCAACGAGGCGAAGGGGACCAGAAGCCGTCGCGACCACCGCTGCCCGGCCGATGGGGCCTGTGCGGTCCCCTTGGGGGCTCCCCGCTCCACCCCGTCGTTTCCCAAATCTGTTGTATCCTATTGACTGGTCGACAGAAGTCGTCCTGCGGCCCACTCTAGTTTTACTCGGTCGACGTGTCGATGAACGTGGCCGTGGTCCTACTGGCGAATGGCTAAGGCAGGCGTCTAACGGAGGACTGAACGGCTCTATGGCATACCAACCTATAGAGGACCACGGGCTGATCGGGAACATGCATACGGCGGCGCTCGTGGGCATGAACGGGTCCATCGACTGGTTCTGCTTCCCGCACTTCGACTCCCCGAGCGTTTTCGCTTCGATCCTCGATGACGAAAAGGGCGGAAGCTTCGGGATAGCCCCGACCGTAGACGGGACTGTCTCCAAGCAGTTTTACTGGCCCGATACCAATGTCCTGGTCACCCGTTTCCTCGGCACCGAAGGGACGGGCGAGATTACCGACTTCATGCCGGTCGGTCGGGCACCGGGGCACGGCCACCATCAGCTCGTACGGATCGTGAAGGCGATAAGGGGCACGGTGGAGTTCCGGATGGAGTGCCGTCCCGCGTTCGACTACGCGCGTGCCGACCACGAGACCGAGATTGGCACACACACCGCCTTTTTCCGCTCACCCGGACTGAGCATGGTACTGAGGTCCACCGTCCCGCTGAACGCTCACGGCCCCGGTGTCACATCGGTTTTTACGCTAAGCGAGGGGCAGACCGTTGTGTTCGAGTTCGATGAGGTCGAGCCGGGTACGAGTGCGGACACAGCTCCCACGGAGGCTGAGGCTGAGACGCTGTTCCAGATGACGGTGGACTACTGGCAGAACTGGCTGTCCGGGTGCACCTACACCGGCCGCTGGCGCGAGGTAGTGTACCGGTCCGCTCTGGCTCTGAAGCTAATGGCCTTTGAGCCCACCGGTGCCATCGTCGCCTCGCCCACGTGCAGCCTGCCGGAGGAGCTTGGGGGAGAGCGCAACTGGGACTACCGCTACACCTGGATCCGGGACGCGGCGTTCACTCTCTATGCCCTCATGCGCATTGGATTTAACGACGAGGCCGCGCAGTTCATGGGCTGGCTGGAGAAGCGTTGCAGCGAGACCGACGACGGGACCCTTCAGATCATGTATGGCATAGACGGACGTCACGACTTGACCGAAGAGAGTCTGGATCACCTTTCAGGCTACCGTGGCTCGCGCCCGGTGCGCGTCGGCAATGGCGCCTACGATCAGCTGCAGCTGGACATATACGGCGAGCTCATGGACTCGGTGTACCTCTACAACAAGTATGGGAGCCCCATCTCCTACAAGCTGTGGACGCAGCTGGCGCGGCTGGTGGACTGGGTCTGTGACAACTGGCATAGAGAGGACGAGGGAGTTTGGGAGGTCCGCGGCGGGCGGAGGCACTTCGTCTACTCCAAGCTGATGTCCTGGGTCGCGGTGGACCGAGGGCTGAGACTGGCCGAGAAGCGCTCGTTTCCGGCGGACCGCGATCGCTGGCTCAAGAGCAGGGACCTGATATTCAAGGAGATCATGACCAAGGGCTGGAACGAGGACCGCCAGGCCTTCGTCCAGTATTATGGAGGCGATACGCTGGACGCCGCCAATCTGATGATGCCACTCGTGTTTTTCATATCACCCACGGACCCTCGAATGCTGAGCACGCTGGATGTTTTGAACCGCTCGCCGGAGTCGGGCGGGCTGGTGTCCAACAGTCTGGTTTACAGGTACAACCTCGAGCGTTCGCCCGACGGGCTGGCAGGGTCCGAGGGGACCTTCAACGTGTGCACGTTCTGGCTCATCGAGGCCCTGACTCGCGCGGGCCGGACACAGGAGGCGCGGCTCATGTTCGAGCAGATGCTGGGCTATGGCAACCACCTGGGGCTCTATGGAGAGGAGACCGGGCCGAGCGGCGAGGCTCTCGGCAACTTCCCACAGGCCTTCACCCACCTGGCGCTCATAAGCGCGGCCTTCAACCTCGACCGGGCGCTGAGCTCCAAGGGGGCCTCCGCCAGGCCTTGACATCGGCTGGGTATCGTAGGGGCGCTAGATGTTGCCCATCTCCAGCTCGTCCTCCAGCCCGTACTCCACGGCGAGCTCCCTGAGCCGCGCCCAGGTCGCGTCCTCGACGAAAATCCCTTCCTTGAGGAGCTCTTGGGTCCGCAGGTGCTCGGGCTCGCCAGGGTAGTAGACGCGGTCGAATCCCGCTGCCGGCGGGGAGCTCGTGAGGTACCCGGCGAGCTCGGCTACTTCGCGCTTGAAGTCCGCCAGCGGTCGGAAGGCCTCCACGTTGAAGACGGCCAGGAAGCAGCCGTCGTTGTGCCGCGAGGATGGATCGTGGCCGAATCCCAGTCCGGTGAGGAGCCCCGACAGTATCTCCACCATGACCGACAGGCCGTAACCCTTGTGGCCCTCCGGCCCGCCTAGAGGCAGCGACGCCCCTCCTTTGGCCAGCGCCGTGGGGTCGGTCGTCGGGTTCCCGTCCTTGTCGACTATCCAGCCCTCGGGTATCGACGTGCCTCTGGCCACGGCGAGGGCCACCTTCCCTCCCGCCACCGCGCTGGTGGCCATGTCCACGAAGAGCGGCCCTTCCAGGTCACTTGGGATGGCGATGCAGATTGGGTTCGTGCCCAGGCGCGGCTCCCGGCCTCCGAAGGGGACTACCGATTTGGCGGCCCTCCCGGAGTCGGCGGTCATGAGACCTATCATGCCCTGCGCCGCGGCCATGATCGGGTAGTCCGCGACTCGCCCTACATGGCTCTGCCTGAACACGGTGGTGGCGGCGACACCGCTCTTCCTGGCCTTCTCTATGGTCATCTCCATCGCTCTCTCGGAGACGACATAGCCGAATCCCCAGTGCCCGTCGATCACGGTCGTCGTCGGAGACTCGGTCACGACCTCGAAGGGCGCGCCCGGAACGATGTGACCGCGCTTGATGCGGCCTATGTACGTCGGGATCTGGATGATCCCGTGTGAGTCGTGTCCGGCCAGGTTTGCGCCGACGGAGTGCCTTGAGACGGTGGCTGCCTCCTCTTCCGACGCGCCCGCGCCCCGCAGCAGCCCGGCGGCGATGCTCTGAAGCTTGTCGGCGGGGACCGTGGGCATGGCTTCCTCCTGAGTTTCTCGCGTGTCGGGGTCTACTTAGCCACGAGCGCGCCCTTGTGTCAAGGGCGTGGCTATCTCATAATCTCCACGACTCTACCACCACGTAGATCGGAGGCGGCGATGGAGAGACGACAGATCAGGATAACGGCGGGCGATGTAAGCGTGATAGCTACACTCCACACCAGCCGCACGGCGGACCTGGTGTGGGACGCCCTCCCGATAACTGCGTCGGGCAGCACGTGGGGAGACGAGATCTACTTCAGGACCGAGGTGGAGGCGGAGGAAGAGGA
>JADFHV010000263.1 GCA_022566975.1 Chloroflexota bacterium | reverse complement strand
AAGCTGGAGAACGGGCAGTGGCGCATGGCGGAGCCCGACTGGTGGTGCCCGCCCGAACGGCTCGAACCGTTCACCGAATAGCAACGCCGTGATCGTACAGGAGGTCCACGTCATGATTTAGCCTTGCAGTCAAAATGGTCGAAATGGTCACGGCCAGGGCCACCATGAGGGCGAAGCTGACAACCGAGAACTGGACTAGCAAGTTTTTGCTTAGACGCGTCAATCTGATTTCCCTACACAGACCGCCAGAGAGCCGTCGTTCACCGGATGCCTATTCTGGCCGGTGATGGGACATCTCGGGACCTCACGGCTTGCCAAAAACCCCACCAACCTCAACCGCCAGCCCCAGTCTAGTAGACCTATGGGCCGGTGGCATCCGTGCATGCCACCATCTGTCTCAGGAGCGGGTGCCGGTACGCCTTGGCGCACCCACCCAACAAGATGAGAGCCGTCTGTCGCCTCGGCTAACATGGTTGAGTCAGCCAGAACCCTGGAAGCCAGGTTTTTCGTCGCCGTCGCCTGTGCCGCCGGCGCCCGAGGTCGTGTCACCGGTCCGTAGGGGCGGACCTACGTGTCCGCCCAGTCCCGGTGAGTATGACTACCGCACGGTCTCGCTCTGAAGGTCCAGTGCCCTCTCCGCCAGCACCGTCAGCGTGCGCCAGGCCTCCTCGTGATGTCGGGGAGACAACGCCGTCGGCGAGTTTCGCTTGGTGTCCAGCAGGACATACTCGGCGCCCAGGGCTTCCAGGGCCTCCAGGTCGCCGCGCACCTGGTCCAGAGTCCCTTCTCCCGCCACCCGCTCCTCCTCGGGCAGCGGGGAGTCTGTGAGACGGGCCCAGATTCTCGGGCACAGCGCCGGGACCGGCTTTCCCTCCGCCTCAGCCACGCTGCCGATCAAGGGCAGCGCCCTCAGCTTTAGCCACGAGACGCGTACTCCTATAGGGTGCCAGGCGGCACCGAAGCGCACCGCGCGTCGCATGGCGGCCCTGCTGTTGCCTCCCACCCATATGGGCGGATGGGGCGACTGCAACGGCTTCGGCGAGACGGTGACGTCACGGAACGAGACGAAAGGTCCCTCGTAGGAGGCGTTGTCCTCTGCCCACAGGACCTTGATGGCGGCCAGGTAGTCATCAGTCATCGCACCGCGTTTCTCGTAGGGAACGCCCAGCGCCTCGAACTCAGTCGGAAAATGGCCGACGCCGACGCCGAATATGAGCCTCCCCCCGCTGAGCTGGTCCACGTTGGCTACAAGGTGGGCCAGGTGCACGGGATGACGGTATGGGACGACGATCACGGTCGTCCCCAGGGCGATCCTGGTCGTATGGGCCGCGAGCCACGCCAGGCTGGTGAAGGGCTCGTAGTATGGAGCGGGGTACTCGGCCTGCACCTCGGGGGTGAGCGCGGCGTGGTCGGCGGTCATGATCAGGTGGAGGCCCAGGGTCTCGGCGAACTGGGCCCATCGCCTCATGTAGTCGGGGCCCGCGCCGGGCCCGGAGTGGTGGAGCTTCAGGCCCACTTTCATGGAGACCTCCTTGTTTGCGACGGCAGTCGGTTTAGGTTAAAGAAGACTCCGCGCCAGATTCCTCGTCCGCAAAGCCGGACTCGGAATGACATTACTACGGTTGAAATATCATTCTGAGGAGTCCTTGCTCCGAATGAGGACTAAGAATCTAAAGAGGCTGGAATGTAGTGCGACGGAGTCGAGGGAAGTCAATAGCCTTAGTTTCTTCGTCGCTCCGCTCCTCAGAATGACAAAAGCGTGGCGGCGCGAGCGGTCGTGGGCGGACTCGCTCTTCGGCTTACTCAGCGTGCTCGTGCGCTACACCTCCGCCGTCCCGTAGGGGTTGCCGGCGGCGATGTAGGCCAGGTCTATCAGCCGGACGGCCCTGTAACAGTCGGCCACGCTGACGGGTGGACTCTCGCCCTTCACGGCAGCCTCTATCGAGCGACGCAGCACGCTGGGCGAGTCATCATCGACGGGCAGCTCCTCCAGTCCGTCGGAGGTCTCCAGCACTACACGGCCGTCCTCCATCCTCAGTATGGCATCACGGAAAGCGACCTTAAGCGCGGCGTCCGTCCCGTCACCGGGGAAGGCGTTACCAACCTCCACCGTCCCCAGCACTCCCTTCTTCGACCGGACGAGCACTGAGGCGTAGTCCTCAACCGGCTTCCCGAGCGTGCTCCAGCTTAGATGCGCCCCGGTGACCTCCACGTCCTCGCCCTCGCCGGTGAGGTGGACGAAGGTGTCCAGGCCGTGGGCGCCCAGGTTCCGCAGGCACCCTCCGTTGGCGGCCCTCGGATCGAGCATCCAGGGCGAGTCCCATGCCGGGTAGCGGTCCGAGGTCGGGCGGTTCATCCGCTGGTAGAAGTGACAGATGGGACCGTAAGTCCCCTCGTCGATGAGCCTCGTGGCATGCCGGAACATGGGGGTCGTGCGCATACTCAGCGGCACCGCGGCAAAACCGCTCGTGGCCTCCGCCTTCTCTACCACCCCTTTGAGCTGGCGGGCGTTGAAGCTCATGGGCTTCTCCATAACGAACGGGACGCCCCTGTCCAGGAGGTGGTGGGCCGTCTCGGCCATGTTGTCGTGCCGGCCCAGCGCCAGGACAAAATCGGGCCGCAGCTCGTCCAGCATCCGTTGGTAGAGATCGCCGCGCAGGCCGGCCATGCCCTGCTCGATCTCGCTCCTGGAGCCGATCGATGGTAGGTAGAACACGCTGACTTGCATACGGAGCTCCTTTGTGACTGCGAGGCAACAGCGATGTTATAGCACGGGTATGACCGAGCAGAAAGGCAAGAGCCCCCGACCAATCGGGGGCTCTTTGCCGGTGTTGTGGGGATCGGGCTACGGGTTCTCGAACATCTCTATCATCGTCGGGATCAGCTTGTCGGCGCGGTCGTAGATGCTCGCCTCGGCGAGCGTCTGGAGGTAGCGGTCGCGCTGCGCCTGTCGCAGCTCCTTCAGCCGCGCCTTCCCCTCCAGCACGGTATCGCCCAACGCGAGGATCGTGGCCTCCCGCAGCGTCTTGTCGCGCTGCAGGTCCGCCGCCATCATCAGTTCGGCGCGGTTGAGCCAGGCGTGCACCTGATAGCGGTTATCCGGATCGTGACGCAGGTAGAACTTCAGGTGCTCAGTGCCATACGCCAGGTGGCGGCGCAGGTCCCGCGCCATGTACTCGAAGAGCTGTCGATCAGCACCTTCCAACATTCCAACCCGCTTTACTTCGACAAAAACAGCGGGTTGATTCTCCGGATGGCAAAGTGCGAAGTCAACCCTTCGACCCTCGAGTGAGAATTCCGGTGTGACAACTGCGTTGTTGAAGACAGGCCACCCCAAGGCATTGAGAATAGGTAAGACAACGCCCTGAGACACAGCCGCCTCAGACCTGAATGTCCCTTGACGTATCGCGCTTCTTAGTCGGTCAAGGTGCTCCTGAAGGTCCATCATCTTCCGTCCTTCCCTCGGGCGATCACGGCCTCCGCGATTCGCAAAGCCC
>JADFHV010000262.1 GCA_022566975.1 Chloroflexota bacterium | reverse complement strand
GTTGTTCACCAGAATGTCCAGCTTGTCCCAGCGCTCGATGGCGGTACGGACCATGTCCTCGGCGTCGTTCCAGTTGGACACGTCGCCGAAGTGAGAGACCGCTTCCCCACCGGAGGCGTTTATCTCGTCCACCACCTCTCGCGCCGGCGCCTCGTCAGACCCTCCGCCGTCCACCGGCCCTCCGAGGTCGTTCACCACCACCCTAGCCCCCTCCCTCGCCATGAGGAGCGCGATGCCTCGGGCGATTCCGCGTCCCGCTCCGGTGACCAGCGCCGTCTTTCCCTCGAGCTTGGTGCCCACGTTGCCCTCTCTCCTTGATACAGGCGGCCGCGCCTCTGACGAGTCTCTTTTCATAGCTGTCGGGGATTGTATGGTCATCCCCAGGGGCCGTCAAGGGAGCGCGGCCCTGACGATATAGACCTGCCGCTCACCGTCATCTATGCTTGTGCCACCTTCGTCGGCATGAGGCCGCATCTACGAGGGCAAGCGATGGCCGAAAAGCGATACCTCAACCCCGAGGGTCTGCTGTCGAGGCGGCTGGTGGCAGGTTAGGACATCGTGACGGCCACGCCGCCCCCCAGATTCAACTTCAGGGTGGGTAAGTGGGAAAAAAGAGGAGGTCCTCGTGCCTGAATTCAACATCGCTGGCAAGGTACAGACCGTTACGGGCCCCATCGAGCCCGGGCAACTGGGACTCACCCTGACTCACGAGCACGTGCTGGTGGACCAGTCGCCCTTTACCGCGCTGCCTGATCAGGCCAGTGCCAGGCAGCAGTATGGCGAACCGGTGTCCCAGGCGAATCTTGCGTATATCAGGCACCACTACGGCGCTAGCGTAGACAACGGCCAGGTCTTCGACATCGAGGATGCGATCGAAGAGGTCTCGCTCTACAAACAGTTTGGCGGCGGCTCCCTCATAGACGTCACCAGCATGGGTGTGGCCAGGGACCCCGTGGCGCTGGCGCGTATCTCCCGCGCCACCGGAGTCAACATCGTCATGGGCGGGTCGTACTATCAGCGCCTGGTCCACCCGCCGGACATGGACGACCTCACAGAAGCCGATCTTGTGGCCCGGATAGTCGCGGACATCACGCAGGGCGTTGATGGCACCGATATCAAGACGGGCGTGATCGGGGAGGTGGGATGCGGCTGGCCCCTGTCGGACAACGAGCGCAAGGCCGTACGCGCCTCGGGCCGCGCCCACCGGATAACCGGGGCACCGGTGCTCATACACCCGGGACGCGACGAGGCGGCGCCCGCCGAGATCATCGGCGAGCTAAAGGACGTCGGCGCCGACATGGCGCACACGGTGATGGGCCATATAGAGCGGACGGTCTTCCAGCTGCCGGTCCTCAGAGAGGTCGCCGAGAGCGGCTGCTACATCAACTGGGACCTGGTCGGCACCGAGAGCTCCTACTACGGCGCTTACAAGGTGAACTCCATGCCCAACGACGCCGTCAAGATGGACCAGATGGCGTGGCTGATCTCCGAGGGCTTTGGCGACCGTATCCTCATCGCCCAGGACCTGGCCAATAAGTCCCGCCTGATGCGATACGGGGGCCACGGACTCTGCTACATTCCGGCCCATATCGTCCCGAGGATGAGGCATCGGGGCTTCAGCGAGGAGGCCATCGACGACATCCTGGTGAACAATCCGCGAGAAGCCCTGACGTTTGTCAGGCCTGGTGGATAGCTCTGCGTTTATCGTCGACTGGCGCCCAACCCTCACCCCTTCGATTCCTCAGGGCAGGCTCTAACCCTCTCCCAAACTTGGGAGAGGGGATCTTCCCGAGCCCTTCGCCCCGACCCGTCGGGACTCAGGGAAACATGCGTAAGGAGCGCCTTGAACAGCCGGCTAGTCGTCGGCGGAACCCGGCTCCATGCGGGGAGGCTCCGAGATCAAGAAGCTGTAGAGCTTTCCGTGGGAGCCGATCCAAGTCCGGTGGTGGATCGCGGACTCCCCTACAACGGGCTGGTTATTCACGCGGACAGTCGGCGAGTCATGCCTCGTCCTCAGCCCGATACGCTTCCTGAAGAACCTGAACGACACGCCCTCGAGCCCGGGTAAGCCCAGCTCCCTGCCAAAGACCCAGTTCTTGAAGAAGACACTCATTACGCGGCGGCGCCTCAGCTTCGCGAAATCGACCATCGGCTCGTCCCGATCGTTGTACAGGTAGCCGTATGGGTAGGCCCGCGTGAGCCAGTAGGCAACGCCCGCCATCAGCGCCAATAGGGCCAGGCTGGGTATGCCCACGAGGGCCCAGGGGAAGCCTGACGGTGCCCGAATGGTCCGCGGAGGCGGGGTCACGAGCGGAGCCGCAGCAAGGGGTACAGCAGCCTGCGGTGTGGGTATTGGCCGGGCAACCGGCACCGGCTCGCGCGAAGTCACGATCACCGGTCGGGGGGCAGGTATTGTAAAGAGCACCCTCTCGGATGCGGGTGCAGGCGCGATGGACGTGATGACGATTTGATCGGGCGAGAACGTGTGCCGTCTGCCGGCGTATTCGACGCTCAACGCGAAGCTGAGCGAGTGCTGCCCTTCCCCCTCGGGGGTGAAGTAGATGTCGTAGAGCCATGCGCGTCCGTCGCTGAGGATCCGCCTTGGCAGTACCTCCAGCGTCCCCGGCTGATCGGCAGAGGATATCAGTGAGGAGGAGAGCTCGTTGTCGGCCAGCGCGTACGCCTGGCCCGCCAACTGGATGGACAACGAGGCTACCCTGGTCCTCGTGCCCGACTCCAGGCCATCGGTCCTGAGCGGACTGACCTCGATCGTGGGGAATTCCTGGGCCCTGAACGACGCATGGGAGGTTATCGTGTGTGAGTACTTCTGCCACGATAGCTCCATCTCGACGCTGTACCTGCCGTAATCGGTCAACGGGGAGATTGTCGCTGAGAAGTAGCCGTCGCCCGCGACGGCGTCGCCCAACAACCCCGCGTCGTTGAGCTCGTAAGAGAGCGTCTTACCGCCGGGGGAGGTAATGCGGGCGACCAGTGTGACCGAGTCGAGGACTACCATCTCCCGATTGGAGGTCGCATATGCGACCAGCGGCGTCGGCTCGTTGAGAGGGATAGCGCCCAGGTCGCTCAGGACGACACCGTACTTGTTCGCGGCGTAGTGCCATGCCGAGACCAGACCCTCGGCGCCTCGCACGTCGACCTTCCACTCCCCCGGCGCCGGGTCGATGAGGCGCCAAATGACCACGTGTGGAGTCTCTACGACCGACGACGCCGTCCGGTCCCCGCTCGAAGCCTCAAACCCCAGGGGGTTGCTGAGCCTGAGGGACCCCGAGCGGCCTTCCTTGAAGAACATCAACGTGGCCTCGCTGGTGCCCGGCGCTATGCTCAGGGTGGAGGTGAGCACAGTGTCGGAAGACAGAATCGCCTCGCTGACCTGGGCTAACGAGCCCTTGGCTTCGTTCCTCAAGATCCTGTCGGCAACTCCTCTGAACCCATCGGGGATCGACAGCCCTATCCACTCTCCTCCAGAGCCCCTGGACACAATGTCGAGGAATTCGACGACCTCCGGCGCGGCTCCTGGAAGGCTGATTCCGAC
>JADFHV010000261.1 GCA_022566975.1 Chloroflexota bacterium | reverse complement strand
CGAGGCACGCGAGATCATCTACAAGCTCATCCCCGATACCGACGTCGTCGTCATCAACGCCCGGCCCGACGTGCCATACAACCTCGGCATCGACTACGAGACCCTCTCCGGCAGGAACCCACGCCTCATCTACTGCGACAACACCGCCTACGGTCGAAAGGGCCCGCACAGCTACCGTCCGGGCTACGATCTCATCGTCCAGGCCCTCACGGGCCTCCTGGCATCCGAGGGCAAATTCGTCGACGGCGTGCCCCAGCAGGTCGTCTCCACGGCGGTGGCTGACTTCGCCACGGGCATCGCCATCGCCTGGGGTGTATGCGCCGGACTCTATCATCGGGAACGCACAGGCAAGGGACAGAAGATCGAGACCTCACTTATGGCGACCGCCCTCAGTGTCCAGACCAGCCGCTTCATCCAGGTCGCGGCCGTGGACGACGAGCGCCGTTCGGAGTTCCGAGAGGAGTTGGCCCGGCACAGAGACCGCGGCACAGCCTACGAAGAGGTCTACGAGCAGTACCTCGAGCGTTTCTCCCCCAGGCGCCGATGGAACGTCTACTATAGGACCTACCAGGCCAAGGACGGCGTCTTCGCCCTCGCCTGCCTCAGCGACAGACTGCGGCAGCGAGTCTCCGACCTCCTCGATCTGGACGACATCCGCTTCACCCCCGATTACGAGCCCGACAGCGAGGAGACCAGGGCCTTCAACGATGGTCTCGTCAAGAGGGCCGAGGCCGCCTTCCGTCAGAAGACCGTCGACGAGTGGCTTGCGCTCTTAGACGAGGCCGGCGTTCCCGCGGGTCCCGTCAGGTTCGCCGAGGAGCTCATCGACGACGAGCAGGTCATCGCCAACGGCGGCGGCGTAGAGCTGGAGCACTCCCTGGCCGGCAAGCTCAAGATGGTCGGGCCGCTACTGAGCATGAGCGAGACCCCGTTGAAACCGACGGCCGCGTCACCCGCCCTCGGCGAGCACACGTCCGAGATACTGGGCCAGCTTGGCTACAGCGGCGACGAGATCCAAAAACTGAGAGACGACGGGGTAACGGCGTAAGCCTGATGCGCGGTCACTCCCTGTGTCTATCACAGATGATTCAAGCATCGGCCCGGGCGGGGACACAAGTGGGGTGGGCTGGCAGCAACGGAGTGAGTAGATGCCCAACGCCGAAATAGTCTCCATAGGCTCCGAGCTCCTGCTCGGCCAGATCGTCGACACCAACGCCGCGTGGATGGCCCAGCGCCTCACAGACCTGGGCGTCAACCTCTTCTACAAGACCGTCGTCGGCGACAATCCGGGCCGCATGAAAGAGGTCATCTCCCACGCCCTCGACCGCTCCGACATCGTCATCACCGGCGGGGGGCTCGGCCCGACCCAGGACGACCTGACCCGAGAGATAATCGCCGACGCCACCGGTAGGAGGCTCGTCCTCGACCCCGGCCTCGTCGAGCAGCTCGAGCGCCGCTTCCAACGCAGGGGCCTCATCATGACCCCCAACAACGAGCGCCAGGCCTACATCCCGGAGGGCGCCATCATCGTCGATAACCCCAACGGCACCGCGCCGTCCTTCATCGTCGAAGACCCGCGCGGCATAGTGTTCGCCCTGCCCGGCGTCCCCTTCGAGCTCAAGTGGCTCTTCGACAACGAAGTGGCGCCCTACCTGCGCAGGAAATTCGACCTGTCCGAGACCATCGCCTATCGCGTGCTGAAGGTGGCCGACATGGGTGAGAGCAGCGTGGACGACCTCATCGGCCACCTCATCGCCAACTCGACCAACCCGACCGTCGGCGTGCTGGCCCATCCCGGACAGGTCGACGTGAGGATCGCGGCCAAGGCGTCCAGCGTGGAGGCAGCTATGAATCTCATCGGGCCAACGGAAGACGAGGTACGGACACTGCTGGGCCGGCACATCTTCGCCACGGACGCCGAGACGATGGAGGGCACCGTCGGCAAGCTGCTGGACGACCATGACGTGAGCGTCTCGGTCTACGAAGACCTCACAGGGGGCCTCGTTGCCGACCGGCTAACCCAGGCCAACGCGGGCCGCTTCGTCGAGGGTATCGTGGCCAACGGCCTCTCCTCCATCCGCCGGCTTCTGGAATCATCGAGGGACACCGAGAGCGCCGATATGCTGTTAGGCGATCCCGCATCCCTGACGCAAGAGCTCGCCTGGTGCGTGAGGGAGAAGACGGAGAGCGACCTGGGGCTAGCGGTCCACACCATCCCGGACCCTGACGAACGCGTCGAGAACCTGGCCGCGGGACAGACCTACATCTCCGTGACCGACGGCAAGGACTTCAGGAGCCGCACCTATCCCTACGGCGGGCGCGGCCGGCCCGACCGCACCCGTATGAGCCTCAACGCCATCGAGCAGGTCCGCGTAGCCCTCCTCGAGGGCTTCCAGTAGCACGACTGGCCGGTAATGGTGGCACGCGCTGCCGTCTCTGATCCGTTCGCCCTGAGCCTGTCGAAGGGCCGGGCCTCGACGGGAACCTAACAGGCTGATGAAATGTGGGGTGTGCAGAGGGGCAAAGCCCCTTTGCCGGGAGTCTGAGAGCCTGCCCTGAGCATCGCCGAAGGGGTGCCCCTCAGATACAATTTCTTCCCCCTTCCTGGCCAGAGCCTGTCCTGAGTCAGCCGAAGGAAAGGGGGTCAGGGGGATGGTCGTCCCGACCCGGTCGGGATTCAGCACCTGCTAGAAGCCGCTCGTGGTGAGCTTGTCGAACCACCGGTCCCTGGCGCTCGCGGCCCTTCGACAGGCTCAGGGCGAACGGACTCGTTACGCTGGTCTTGCCGAACGGGAAAGTGAGCCGGAAGCGATACGGTGGTGTGACGCCTTCGTCACCCGTTCCCGCCCGAAGCCAGGACCTCCAGCAGCCGCCGCGCCACGACCTCCTCCTCGCCATCCTGTAGCGTTGGAGTCGCTACCCACAGCTCGTCGGGCGACGGGCCGCTGCCGATGTATACAGGCGGGTCGCCCTCCAGCATCGCCTCGACCAGTTCCCGGGCCGAAGGTCCCGGCCACGACTCCCCGAGCACGATCGTCGCCGTCGGCGCCGTAGGCCCTGGATATCTGGGCCCCTCGTTCAGGTGGGTACTGACACCGGGCACGTCCCTGAGCGCGTCGATCACGGTGTTGGCCTTGTCGCGCCAGCCCGCCCACTCCACCTCGTGGTCGGCATCGACGAACAGCTCCAATGCCCTGACCAGCCCGACTATCTCCTCCTTGCACACCTTCATGGGCCTGCCTATTCCCGCCCACGGCTTGCCTGACTGGGCGTGGCGGTGGGCCGCCTCGATCAAGTCACTTCGGCCCGCCAGGATGCCCGTGGACTGGGGTCCGCGGACGCCCTTGCCGCCGCTGTAGGCCACCATGTCCGCGCCCATCGCAATGAACCTCGTGAGGTTGCCCACCGGGGGTAGCTCGGCCGCGGCGTCGACGATTACGGGGACGTCGTGACGGTGGGCGACCTGGACTACCTCCTCCAGTGTCAGCCCCTCGAAGCGCATGTCCCAGACGTAGGCAACTGCCGCCGTGCTCTCGCCTATCGCGGCCTCCAGC
>JADFHV010000260.1 GCA_022566975.1 Chloroflexota bacterium | reverse complement strand
GTGGGTGGCGGTCAGCTTGCCGAGCTTGCGGGCCTCGTCGGCCATGGCGGTCAGCTCGTCGAGATCGAAAGATGGACGGAGGGGAAACGACGTGCGGGTGCTGCCGCCCGTGGCAGTGATCTTGATGTAGTCCGCGCCTTCCTTGACGAGCTGCCGGACCATGGCCCTGGCCTCCGTGGGGCCGGTGGCCTCGGACCCGAAGTAGCCCATGTGGCCGCCGATGATGGCGATGGGGCGTCCGCAGAGCACCATGCGGGGGCCGAGGACGATGCCCTCGTTGATGGCATCGCGTAGCCTGAGCATGGTGAAGTTCTTGGGGCCGTTCTCGCGGATCGTGGTCACGCCGGTGAAGAGACTCGTCCTGGCGTTGCGAGCCGACTGGAGGGTGAGCACCTCGTCGGGTAGGGAGACAAGCTCGTCCCCGAAACGCCCGTCGCCGAAGCCATTGTGGTGGGTGTGGCAATCGACCATCCCGGGCAGGACCGTCTTGTCAGGGTAGTCGTAGATCTCGACCTGGGCCCCTTCCGGCGCCGCGATGTCGCCCCGACGTCCGACCGCCCTTATCTTGGAACCCTCGACCAGGACGGCGCCGTTGTCTATGGCCGGGCCCCCGGTACAGTCGAGAACGCGACCCGCCCTGATAAGCTGGAAGCCTTCTTCTTTCGACATTTGGGGAGTCTCCGGGCAAAGGGATGGGTCTGGCTGCGGTCGCGGCCGGCCGAGGACGAGCGGCCCAGACCGGCGCCGAACCTATCTTATACCCGCCCTTGTCGCCCCGCAACCAGCCGTAGGGGCGCGGAATGAACCGTCGGCCGACGGTCTGTTTGCGCTGCCGGATGTCCGAGGAAAAGCATCCGCTGCGGAGGCTACTGCCGCTCAGGTCGTCCGCTGACGGCGCTGTGGCTGGCGCACCTGCGCGTGGAGCTTCCGGTTCTCCTCGGTGAGCCGCCTTATCTCGCCCTCCGCAGTCTGAAGCCGGTCCAGCAGCCTGATCAATACCTCTACGCCAGCAAGATTCACCCCGAGGTCGTCCATCAGCCCTCTGATCCGCTGGACCCTCTCGATATCCCGCCGTGAGAAGACGCGCTGGTTGCCGCGGGAGCGCGCCGGCTCGACGAGTCCGAGGCGCTCGTAGTACCTGAGCGTCTGGGTGCGCACGCCCAGCATACGCGCCGCCACGCTGATGATGAAGACGGGCTCGTCGTGGCTGAACATCTCTCGTGTCGTCATCGCGCCGTTACCTCGATTCGCGGAGCTCCTTCAGGCGCCTCACCAGCTCTCTCTCCTCGTCGGTCAGGTCCTCGGGCAGCATGGGTCGCAGGGTTACGTACAGGTCCCCTCTGGACTCCAGAGAGTGGCGCTTCGGCATCCCCTGGCCGGCCAGTCTTATCTTCTGTCCATTCTGGCTCTCCGGTGGTATCCGCAGGCGGACCCTACCGCTTAGCGTTTCGATTTCGGTCTCGCTACCCAAGACCGCGTCTTCGTAAGGGACCTTTGCGTCGACGTAGAGGTCGTTCCCCTTGCGTTCGAAACTGACGTGAGATGACACCGAGACGTTCAGCAGTATCTTCTGGTCCTTTTCGGGCGAGATGCTGACGACCGAGCCGTTGTCCACGCCAGGCGGTATCGTGACCTCGAGACGACGGGACCTGCCCCGCGAGGTGACTGTGACGAGCCGCTTCGTACCGCTGAAGGCCTCTTCAAGCGAGATGGTGACCGCGACTTCCGCCTGGGTGCTCCTGGACCGCCGTCCACCTCCACCGCCGAAGCCCCCGAACTCCTCTAGCAAGTCTTCCAGGCCCCCGAACGGGTCTGATCCAACGGGGCCTCCCGAACCGCCACGCCGCACCTTCCAATGGAAGGGACCGCCACTCCCGGACCGGGGCTCGATCTGGTCAGCATGCTTCCAGTTGTCGCCGTACCTGTCGTACTTGCCCCGCTTCTCCGAGTCGGACAGGACCTCGTAGGCTTCGTTGATCTCCTTGAACCGCCGTTCGGCGTCCTCGTCTCCCGGATTCAGATCGGGATGGTACCTCCGCGCCAGCCTTCTGTAAGCCTGACGTATCTCTTTTTCTTTGGCGCCTTTGGCAACGCCGAGAGTGTTGTAGTGGCTCGTCATAGAAAACGCCCGGGTTCAGCGAAATATATCTGTACATATCTTAGCATGTGTCAAGTTGCCGTTCAATAGAAGTTATAGTATATAGAATAAGAGACTTGACGGCGTTAGATACCTTAACTATAATATGAATGAGTGCAAGTAAGGTGCTTGCACGGCTTACAAGCAGATGCATCACGAGGAGGTAGAGATATGGTGTTGGAGCGATGGGACCCCTTCAGGGACTTTCGCAGGTTTGACCGGGTCTTCAACCGGGTCTGGAGAGGGCCCGTTGTCCGGGACCGAACGGGCCACTTGGCATCGCCGCTGGACGTCGTACGAGAGGACGACAGCATAGTCGTTCGGGCCTCTCTGCCGGGCGTCGACCCCAAGGATATCGATGTGACGATAGAAGAGGGCGTCCTGACCATTAAGGCCGAGACGAGGTCAGAGACCGAGGAGAGCAGGGAGGACTATCTGCTGCGCGAGCGCAGGGCCGGTCGATTCCATAGGCGACTCAGACTTCCCGACTACGTGGACACGGACAATGCGGAGCCGGTGTACGAGAACGGTGTGGTCACCATCACCTTCCCGAGGCTGGAGGCCAAGAAGGCGAAGCGGCTGGAGATCAAGGCGGCCTAGAGCTCAACCAGACGCGTTAAGAAGCCCGGCGCCATGCGCCGGGCTTTTTTTGTCTGCCGTGCGGTGCCTGTCGGCGGTCCGATGATGGAGGCCCCGGTCGTCCTGTCTATCCCGATGCGCTAGTGTCCTGGTTCGCAAGTTCGTTTAGTAAGTCGAGCGGCCTGGGCCGGTCTGATAACGATGGTTCGACAGGCTCACCATGAGCGGGAAGGTCCTACTCGCCCGCTCACCCTGAGCCTGTCGAAGGGCCCACGTTTTTCGACGAATCTCTGAGACAGCTCATAACCCGACTAAAGTCCGAGGATTATACTGCGGCCCGATGTGTAACTGCTGGGTAACCGTGAAGAGATGGCGCAACTAAGCACTAGACCGGGCGGCTTCTCCTGTCGGCGCTCTCGCGTAGTTGATATAATTTCCGTGGTGCCGGAGGTGACCTCTCATGAGTGTCTACACAAGGTCGGGCGACGCCGGCGAGACCGGACTTCTCTTTGGTGGACGTGTGTCCAAAACTGACCCCAGATGCGAGGCGTACGGTTCGACGGACGAGGCCGTGTCGGCCATGGGTCTGGCCCGCGCCCTGTCCCAGGACGAGCGGGTAAAGGAGATACTGCTCCACGTCCAGAGAGAGATGTTCACCGTGGGGGCCGAGTTGGCTACCGCCGCCGAGAACTACGAGCACCTCACAAAAAACTTCGACGTCGTGACTGGGGCTATGGTGGACAGACTGGAGAGCTTCATAGACGAGCTCGACTCCCAGATCGAGCTGCCTGCGTCGTTTATCATCCCCGGAGCCTCTGCCGCGTCCGCCGCTCTGGACATGGCACGCAGTCTCCT
>JADFHV010000259.1 GCA_022566975.1 Chloroflexota bacterium | reverse complement strand
CGGGCCTGGGGGCAGCGGGCTTCCTCCTGGCGGCCGCGGTGATTCGCCCGGATGGCATGGGCCTCGGCGACGTCAAGCTCGCCGGAGTTCTCGGCGTCTATCTGGGCGCAGCGGTGATCGAGGCGATGCTGGTCGCCTTCGCGGCCGGATCCGCGGCTGGAGCCTTCCTTCTCGCCCGCCACGGCTGGCAGGCGCGGAGCCGGAGGTGACCTGCTGGCATGAGGTGGGTGTTGCGTTCGCCGGGCGCCAGCCTGTGTGGGGCCATCTAACCGATGCCTGCGGGGCGCGCTCGTGAAGGATCATCCAATCAGGCGAATAACGTAAGCCCGTACCGTCGTTCTCCAGGTCTTTGGCCTGAAGAACCCTGGTCTCGGCCGTCGTTTGCTATTCGCTGAGTCCGCCTGCCCGAAAGGCTGGGTCAACCTCTACTTGAAAGCCGTTAGACAGGGCATTCGTCTGATTGGCCATGCCGACGACCGCCATCAACTCCGATAACATCTCGTCAGTCATCCCTTTGAGCCTCGCCGCGGCGGTATGGCTGTTGATGCAATACTGACACCCATTGGTGACACTGACTGCGATGTAGACCATCTCCTTCGTCAGAGGGTCCAGAGCCCCGGGCCCCATCACCGTTTTGACGCCCTCCCAGGTCCGGCGCAATAGCTCAGGCTGGACTGCCAGCGCCTTCCAGAAGTTATTGACCCAGTCTGTTTCCCGTGTCGCCATGATGTCATCGTAAACCTGACGCACCGCGGTACCTGCTTCCTCGTATTCGATCAATCTAACAGTGGCCATCGGACTGCTCCTATTCAGCTCAAGAGATAGCGCGCCGGTCCTCTACGGTATCCAGCTCCGACTTCAGGGCGCAGGCGCAGTCGGGGTGGGTGTAAAGCATGATTGTATCGGTAAAATCGAACCCCCGTTGGCATTATCCCATCGATTGAGATGCTGCCCTTACCAACACGCGCTCACAGCCTTTGCGGATCCGACACGACGGCGCATCCTGGAGACCCTGCTGGAGGCGCCCAGCTCAGTAGGGGTGTTGGCTGATGGACTGCCGGTCAGCCGGCCTGCGGTGTCCCAGCACCTGCGGGTCCTGAAAGATGCGAACTTGGTCGCCGAATCGCGAGAAGGCACCCGCAGGATCTACCGGGTCCATGCTGCCGGACTGGTCGAACTTCGCGCCTACCTGGAAGGCTTCTGGGGAGCAGTAATGGAGTCATACAAGGAGTTTGCAGACTCGAGTGAGGGAGGACCAAATGGCACAGCAGAGGATTGAGCAGACGATCGCGCCGGTCAGGAAGGCCGTGTGCGTGCGCAAAAGCGTTGAGGACGCATTTCGCATCTTCACCGATCAGATAGGGTCCTGGTGGCCACTGCAGAGCCACTCGATGAGCGGTGGAGAGGCGGTGAGCTGCGGCATGGACGGCGCGGTCGGCGGTCATCTTTTCGAGGTGCCGGCCGACGGCACCCGGTTGACCTGGGGCGTGATCCTGGGATGGGAGCCGCCGCATCGCCTGGCGCTCACGTGGCAGCCAAGCCGAACACCCGAGCAGATCGTGGAGGTGACCTTCGTCGCGACGGAGAACGGCACTCGAGTCGAGCTGACTCACTCGGGCTGGGAAAAGTTGGGAGCGGAGGCCATGGAGGCCCGCGCCGAGTACGACTCCGGTTGGGAGTTTGTTTTCGTGGAGCGCTACGGAGGTCGTTGCGCCCAGGACGCCTAGAATGCCAACTACGGCTCAAAAAGCGGGAGCAGGCTCATACGACGTGGCGGTTCTAAGGAGCGGGTGAGGATGGGGTTCTACTTATTGTACTGAGTGGTGGGCCAGCCTGGACTCGAACCAGGGACCTTCGCCTTATCAGGACGACGCTCTAACCAGCTGAGCTACTGGCCCACGTTAACGGCGGCGTTAGTCTCCGTCCGCCCTGCCGGGTTCGTACTCCACGACGATCTCCACCGGCGCGTTGCGCGCGACGATAAGCTCCAGCGTCTCCGACGTGCTGTCGTTTACCGGCTGGTGGACCGCATCGGGAGGCACGTATATGAAGTCGCCCGGCCCGATAGGCTGAGAACTCTCGAGCCTGTCACCCGTCAGGAAACGCCCTCTACCCTTGACCACATAGATCGCCGACTCACAGTTGACGTGATAGTGGGGACTGGAGGCGCATCCCGGCGGTATCGTCGCGACGGCCAGGTGTATCCCCGTGGCCCCAACCAGCTTCTCCGAGACCCCGGCCACTCGGGTCATGTTGCCCGATGCGACCTCCACTTCCCGCTCGTCCGGGTGTATGACCCTGCACTGTGCCTGCGGTTGCGCGCTCACGGCCGAGAGTATATCTTTACCCCGAAAACGTGTCAAGGCAGGGGCGCACGCCATGTCGAAGGACGAGTTCCACTTCCATTTCCGGCTCAGGGTGCGATGGTCCGAGACCGACCCTCAGGGCATCGTCTTCAACGCGCGCTACCTGGACTATCTTGAAATCGCACAGTCTGAGTACTTCCGGAACCTGGGCATATTGCTCTACGACGAGTCCCGGAGGACTTACTTCGACACCGCGACCGTTAAGATCACCGTCGAGTTCGAGGCGCCCGCCAGAGTCGACGAGCTTCTCGACATATACTCCCGCGTCGCCGCTATCGGAACGACCAGCATGACCCAGCATACCGAGATCTATCGACACGGCACCGACGAGTTGCTGACCAGGGGCGAGACCGTATACGTGGACTACGACTCCGACAAGGAGGCGGCTCGCGTCGTGCCCGACGATGTCAGGGAGCTGATCGAGCACTTCGAGCGGACCGGAGAGGTCCTGCCCATCGAACGGTTCCCCAACCTGGCCCGGCGATAGCGGGGGCGGCTACTCGGCGGCCTCGCCTCGCCCGCGTTGGCGGCCCAGCACCAGGGACACGGTCACGGCGTAGACGGCGCTCAGGATGAGGCCGGTGACAAGCACCTCCTCCGCGGACACCAGGGTCGCGCCCACCATGGCAATCGCCAGGAGAATCCCGCGGACCAGCAGCCTGAGCATGGGTACCTCCACCAGCACCACCTGGTGACTGTACCCATTGTAGGAAGGGTGTTGCTACCCGTCAATCGGCTGCGTGTGGTCCAACATCGCAATAACAGACGGCGATGCTCCGTGGGACGCGAGGGCGGCGTGTGTGATTACCGTGAGAATAGCGGACGCGGGCCGGCCTGAAGGCCGAGTCCACCACTCGCATTTGGCCTGGCTCTCCAGGGCCGACCGGCCTTTCATCATTGATGGGGTCCCGTGCAGGGATCGTGGGGGACTGGTATCAGAATAGGCATCGTGTAGGGGCGCGTTTGAGACCCGTCCCTATGAGGGACAGATGCATTGGTTCTCATCCTTGAGGCCGCGACGCCGGGCTGCTACAATTGCGGGCGCGAGCGGGTGTAACTCAGGGGTAGAGTGTCTGCTTCCCAAGCAGAATGTCGTGGGTTCGAATCCCATCACCCGCTCCAAGCAGCCTACAAAGCCCTGCAAGCCCCTCCCACACTGCGACGTTGCGGTATCCAGAACTAGAGCCCGCTAGCTCGGCCAGTCTAGCATA
>JADFHV010000258.1 GCA_022566975.1 Chloroflexota bacterium | reverse complement strand
ACACCGTTGTGATACGTAGGACTTCCCCCCCTTCTCAATCTTCCCCCTCAAGGGGGAAGAGGTATTATCCTCTCCCCCGGCTCCGCGGGGGAGAGTTAGAGAGGGGGTCTGAGGACGCCTGGCGACAGGGGTTCCAGGTCACGCGGCGGGGCCGGGGGTCGAACAGGATGAGCGAGACAGCCGCTATGTCGGCCTACCCTATGGGACGGCCATCGTAGTCAACGAGCACGACGGGAAGCCCAAGCTCTCGTAGTCCGGGCTCGATCACGCTCCTGTCACCCACCACGAGAATCTTCAGATGACCGTCGTCTACCCGCTCTCTGGCGACCCGGCGAACATCGTCCAGGCTGACGCCCCTCACCTGGTCGGCAATCTGCGCGAAGTGGTCGTCGGGCAGACCGAATAGGACCATGCGGCCGAGCTGCTGCAGGACCTGGCCCTGGGTCTCGAACTGCGCAGGCAGCGCCCTGAGGATGCCATCCCTGGCCGCCTCGAACTCCTCAGCCGTCACGGGGCGACTACCCCTTATCTCGGTGAACTCCTTGAGGGTCTCGACCACCGCCTCCTTCGTCACCGCCGTCTGAACCGCACCACCTGCCAGAAAAGCCGAGGCGCCGGTCAGCCAGTCGATGCTGGACATGTAGCCGTAGCTGTAGCCCTTGTCCTGCCGCAGGTTCATGTTGAGGCGTCCGGCGAACTGTCCTCCAAAGGCGTGGTTCAACAGGGTCCATGGGTAGTAGTCCGGGTGGCGACGCTCGACGGTCAGATGGCCTGCCCTGATGATCGACTGGGCCGCGCCCGGCTTGTCCACCAGGAATATGGTCGTGCTCTCAGGGGGACTCGGGGCGACGTCCAACGAGTACACAGGGGATGCGCCGGCGGCCGCCCAGTCTCCGAAGTAAGTCCTGGCCTTGGACAGGACCTCCTCCTCGGTCACGTCACCAACGACCAGAAATGTTGCCGTGGCCGGCCCGTAGTGACCGCGGAAGTGGGCTTCCAGGGCATCTCTCGACATAGCCCGCACGGACTGCTCGGTCCCGAGGACCGGGTGTCCGTACTCGGTGTCCGGCCCGTACAGTAGAGCCCGCGAAGCCCTTGCTGCGATGATGGCAGGACTGTCTCCAATGCGGCTCAGGTCGGTCAGCCGCTCGTCACGGACCCGCTCGAGCTCGTCCTCAGGAAAGCTGGGGTCCTTTGCGACGTCCGCCATGATCTCCAGCGCCTTCTCCCAGTTGGAGGTCAGCGTCTCGGCCGACAGCGTGACAGACTCGCGGCCGGTCTCGCATCCCAGGGTGGTTCCAAGGAACTCCATCTCGTCCGCGATCTGACGGCTGGAGCGCGTGGAAGTGCCTTCGGCCAGCATCGAAGCGGTCATATCGGCGAGGCCGGGCCTGTCGGCGGGGTCGGTGGTCGAGCCGGCCCGAAGCAGCAGCCCGAACGACACCATGGGGAGCCCTGGCTTGGGCAGGAAGACGATCCGCATGCCGTTTGACAGGCCCGCACTTCGCGGCGAGGGAGGGTCGAAGACGGGCGCCGCCGCGGCCTCGGGCATTACAGACCGGTCTACGGAGCCCGCGCTCGGACGCAGGCGCTCCTCGGGGAGGACTGTCAGCCTGACATAGTGGGCGCCTAACGTGGCCGACGCGACCCGGTTGATCTCGTCCGCGGTGACTGACAGATAGCGATCTATGTCCGTGTTAATCCCCGCCGGGTCCCCGGTAGAGGTGTTGTAGTAGTTGAGCAGGTCGGCCCTTCCACCAAAACCACCGAGGCGCTCGAGCTGCCGGACGTGGAACGTCTCGACACGATTCTTGGCCCTCTCCAGCTCCACTTCACTTATGGGGCCCCGCCTGACGCGGTCTATCTCCTCCCACACGAGACTCTCGACGTCATCGATCGCTCGGCCGGGGTTGACGGTGACCT
Source organism: Chloroflexota bacterium (assembly GCA_022566975.1). The sequence goes on along the minus strand of JADFHV010000258.1, from coordinate 1,670 downwards.
GTACCAGGAACTCGCCGGCTATCTCCTGCGCGTGATGGGCCACGGCGACGTCGCGTGCGACCTGCTTCTCGTGTACCAGCGATCGGTACAGCCTGGAGCTCTTGCCGTCCCCCAGGACCGTGGCCAGGAGGTCCAACGGCGGCTGGTCACCATCGAAGTCGGGCACAGTCGGCCAGACCAGATATAGCCTGGAGAGCTGCACCCTATCCCGCATCGTCAGAGAGACCCGACCGCTGAGGTCGGAGTCCATGCGGCCGACCCGGTTGACGGGCGGCCCCGGTTCGAGGTTTCCGAAATAGCGCTCCACGAGCCTCCGCCCCTCGTCCGGCACGAAGTCTCCCGCGATGGCCAGGCTTGCGTTGGACGGGGAGTAGAAGCGCCGGAAGAAGCCCTTGACGTCGTCGAGGGTGGCGGCGTCCAGGTCCTGCGGCACGCCGATGGTCATCCAGCTATACGGATGAGGGGTCGGAAAGACGGCAGGCTGCAGCAGCATCGGCACCATCCCGTAGGGCCGGTTCTCGTAGCTCTGCCGGCGCTCGTTCTTCACCACATCCCGCTGCACGTCGAACCTGCTCTGGTCGAGGGCGTCCAGCAGGAACCCCATGCGGTCCGCCTCCAGCCACAGGGCCAGCTCAAGATAGTTCGACGGGACGTTTTCCCAGTAGTTGGTGCGGTCGTTGCTGGTAGAGCCGTTGAGGGAGGCTCCTACCTTCTGTAGCGGGTCGAAGTAGCTGCGGTCGTGGTGCTTCGACCCCTCGAACATGACGTGCTCGAACAGGTGGGCGAAGCCAGTCCTCCCGGGCTCCTCATCCTTGGACCCTACGTGGTACCAGAGGTTGACCGCCGTCAGGGGTATCGAGTGGTCCTCGTGGAGTATGACGTCTAGGCCGTTGGAAAGCGTGAACTTCTCGTATGAGACAGATAGCATGGAACCCCCGGGGCGCCTTTTGCTGTTCATGCGGTGGTCTTTGAAACGCCGTGGGATTATATCACCGGCGCAGCCGGGCCGCGCGAGAGTCCGGCGAGTCCCGTCACTGGGCCCCAGGGCCTAGTACTCAACTGGGCCATTTTGCCTGTGGCCAACGGGCTTCAGGGCTCATTTCAAACCGTCGGGAACGTATTACGCTACATTAGCTGAGCGGGAGGGGCAGAAGATGAAGGGGGAACACACCTCGCACGTACCCTCACCAGACAAAGGAGAGACATGCATATAGAGCCAGTTAAGCCAGCATCGGAAGCAAGAGAGCCCCAGCAGGCGACGCTGTCAACAAGCGGGTGGAAGACCCGCCCGTTGTACACGCGGGTCGCGATTACGGGGCTCCTTCTGATTGCCCTGAGCTCCTTGGTTTTCATTATCCTTACGCTGATCGACGGTGAAGCTTCAACGCTGGGATTTTTCGTCATTTCCATTGTGCTGTCCGTGATCTTCGCCGGCCTAGTGTGGCGGTTTGGAAGGTGGGCATTGGTACTGGCTGCGCTTTGGGGATTTCCCAATCTTTGGGGGCTTCTATATCTATGGGGGCTTCTGAGCGGTCTCAACAGCTTTTTCGACTTCGTCCTGCCACTGCTATTGACAGTCGGGGCGCTCCTGACGCTGGTGGGAGCCATTGTCGCGTTTGTCGAGCAGCGCCGGGGCACCGCACGAACCGCAGCCACACGCGCTGAGCGGA
>JADFHV010000257.1 GCA_022566975.1 Chloroflexota bacterium | reverse complement strand
TGCCGTCCTCCAGGATTTGGAGCAGAACGTTGAAGACGTCTGGGTGCGCCTTCTCGATCTCGTCGAACAGGACGACACGGAATGGACGCCTGCGTACCGGTTCCGTGAGCTGGCCGCCTTCCTCGTATCCCACGTAGCCGGGAGGCGCCCCTATAAGCCTGGACACCGTGTGCTTCTCCATGTACTCGGACATGTCCACGCGGACCATGTTCTGCTCGTCGTCGAAGAGGTACTGGGCCAGCGCCCTGGCCAGCTCCGTCTTGCCTACTCCGGTCGGCCCGAGGAACATGAAGCTGCCGACCGGCCGGTCCGGGTCCTTCATGCCGGCCCGAGCCCGCCGGATGGCATCCGATACCGCGGTGACCGCGGTATCCTGGCCGATGAGCCGCTCGTGCAGGCGCTCCTCCATGAACAGCAGTCTCTGGGCCTCGCTCTCAAGCAGGCGGCCCACCGGTATGCCCGTCCACGTCGCCACGAGCTTCCCGATGTCCTCCGCGTCCACGACCATGTCTATATCCTTCTCCCGAAGGAACTTGTCTCTCTCGCGGTCGTACTCCTCCTGTAGCTGTAGCCGGGACGCCCGAAGCTCCGCCGCCCTCTCGTAGTCGGCACGCTGGGAGGCCGCCTCCTCCTCGTTCTGCAGGTGGCGAAGACGCGACTCCTTCCCCTGGAGCCCGTTGGGAAGCAGCTGCGTGTCGATGCGGATCCGGCTCGCGGCCTCGTCGATCAGGTCAACCGCCTTGTCGGGAAGCAGTCGCTCGGAGATATACCGTTGACTCAGCCGTACCGCCGCCTCCAGCGCGTCGTCGTCGATCTTGACCTTGTGGTGGGCCTCATACCTTGGCCGCAGTGCCCGGAGCATCTCCACTGCCGTGTCGATGTCCGGCTCCTCCACCAGGATGGGCTGAAAGCGTCTCTCCAGCGCCGCATCCTTCTCGATGTGATTACGGTACTCGTTCTCCGTGGTGGCGCCAACGCACTGGAGCTCTCCACGGGCCAGGGCCGGCTTCATCATGTTGCTTGCGTCGATAGCGCCCTCGGCCGCGCCCGCGCCGACAACGGTGTGAATCTCGTCTATGAACAGGATGATCTCGCCGTGCGCCTCCTTGATCTCGTCCATCACGGCCTTGAGGCGCTCCTCGAACTCGCCTCTGAACTTGGAGCCCGCAACCAGCGAGCCCATGTCCAGAGCGAGGACCCGCCGTCCCTCCAGCTCCTCGGGGACATTGCCCGCCACGATGCACTGTGCCAGGCCCTCCGCGATGGCCGTCTTGCCCACCCCGGCGCCGCCGACGAGCACAGGGTTGTTCTTGGTGCGGCGGATGAGCGTCTGCATGACACGCGAGATCTCCTTGTCGCGGCCGATTACCGGGTCGAGCTTGCCGTCGCGGGCCAGCTGTGTGAGGTCTATGCTGTACCGCTCGAGCGACCGATAACGGCTCTCGGCCCGCGGGTCCGTGATCCTGTGGGTGCCTCTGATCTTCTGGAGGGCCTGGTAGACTTTCTCCAGGTCGATGTCCATCTCGCTGAGGACCGTCTTCACGTCACCCTGGTCCTCCTGGGTGAGAGCGACCAGAAGGTGCTCCGTGCCGATGAACTCGTCGCTGAGCCTGTCCGCCTCGGACTTGGCTCTCTCCAGTAACCTCGCCGCCCTCGGGGCCACGTATACCTGGGCCGACTCATTCGCAGTCTTGGGTGCCTGTTCCAGTAGCCCGTGCAGGCGGTCGTGCATCGCCTCCAGGGAGACGCCGAGCTCGCGGAACACCTCCGCAGGCACTCCCTGTTCCTGCTCGATGAGCGCCATCAGGACGTGCTCAGAGTCCCACTGATTGTGCCGGTAGCGGCGCATGACCTCTTGGGACTTGGCCAACACCTCCTGGGCCTGCTCGGTGAACTCGTCCGGTTTCAGTACCATTTCGTCTCCTCGTCAGCTCCCCGGCAATTGGCGTGTGGAGCGAAGGGTGAGCCTACCAAGATTATATCAAAAACGTTGATATGGGTAAACTCAACTTGCCTCGCTGCCCTTGTCGGCTGCAAATGCCGATACCGCACCGTCGCAGGGACGCCCGGCCCGTCTCCAAACCGCTTGCCGTCGGCTCTGGTCCAGCTTGACTTTGAATAGGCCCGGTGGCAGACTAGACGCACCTTTGCCTGGCCGACACCAGTTCCGTGATTATCGACATACATACCCATACCTATCCTACCTCAGACGACAGCTCCCTCACACCTGAGCAGCTAATAGCGGAGGCCAAGCGCATTGGCCTCGATGGGGTGTGCATTACCGAGCACGACGGCTTCTGGACCCCCGAGGAGATCGAGGAGCTCTCAAAGGCGCACGATTTCCCTATCTTCCCGGGCTGCGAGGTTACCACCGAGGACGGCCACCTCCTGGTCTACGGCCTCGACACGTACATCTTCGGGATGCACCGTGCTAGCTTCGTCAAGCGACTGGTGGACGAGGCTGGGGGCGCCATCGTCGTGGCCCACCCCTATCGCCGGAACTTCCGCGAGCAGGAGTCTGAGAGTCCGGCCGCCTACTATGAGATGCTCGACAGGGCCAGCCGGAATACGGTGTTCGGCATGTCCGACGCCATCGAGGTCCTCAACGGGCGCGGCTCAGAGCAGCAGAACGCCTTCTCCCACGAGCTCGCCAAGAGGTTGAGCATGTATGGCACCGGCGCCAGCGACGCCCATCGTCTCGAGGACCTGGGGACCTTCGCCACCGAGTTCGAGAGGCCCGTCCGTGGACTCGGAGACCTCATATCTGAGCTGAAGGCCGGCAGGTTCAGTCCGGTCGTTCTGGACAGGGCGGTTGGTACGCACGAGCACGGCTGATCGACAGCCAGGACAGTCAGATGGCCCGCACACTCCTGGAGATCAACGACCTCCACACGCACTTTCCCACCAAGGACGGCACGGTCAAGGCCGTCAATGGTGTCTCCCTCGCGCTCAAGGAGAACTCCATCCTGGGGCTCGTAGGGGAGAGCGGCTCGGGTAAGACGGTCACCGCCCTCTCCATCCTTCGCCTCCTGCCCTTCCCGGGCGAGACGGTCCGTGGGCACATCTGGTACCAGAACAGAGACCTGTTGCGGCTGGGGACGGAGGAGATGCGGCAGATCAGGGGTAGCGAGATCGCCCTCATCTTCCAGGACGCGGGGTCCGCCCTGAACCCGGTGATAACGGTAGGCCGCCAGGTCGAGGAGATCATGCTGGAACACACCGACATGAGCAAGCGGCAGGCCCGGCAGTATGCATTAGAGCTACTGGACCAGATGGGCATTGCCGATGCCAAACAGATGCTGGACCGGTACCCGTTTCAGCTAAGCGGCGGCATGGCCCAGCGCGTGCTGATGGCCATAGGCATAGCCCTCAAACCGCGGGTGCTCATTGCCGACGAGCCGACCTCGAACCTGGACGTTACTCTGCAGGCCGAGATACTGCATCGGCTGCGCCTGTTGCGGCAGGAGAGCGGCACCTCCATCATGCTCATCACCCACGATCTGGGCATCATCGCCCAGATGGCCGATTCCGTGGCGGTCATGTACGGCGGCTTCATCGTGGAGTACGCGGAAACGAAGAAGCTTTTCAAACGGCCT
>JADFHV010000256.1 GCA_022566975.1 Chloroflexota bacterium | reverse complement strand
CATCCGCAGCTCGTGCAGGCCCCTTGCGACATGGCGTTTGAACACCCGTGAAGGGACGACCCAAAACCGTTTGAGGTAGTGCCTCTTGCCGTCGAGCGTGATCGCCACCACGCTACGGCCCTTATGGACGCGCATGTCGTCGCCTTTCAGGGCAAAGACGTCTTCCACGGATTGCAGGTTCTTGAGAGTTCTCATCCAATCATCCACCGCGCGTCTGTGCTGCAATCCAACTCGTCTTTCGTCACCGCTTCCACGGACTCGACAAGGACGTCGCATCCGATTGAAGCGCGAGAGCTACTGCGAATCGACCCGTTCCTGCCAGGCGGCGTCGACCTCGGCCAAGTCGGCCTCCAGCAGTTCCATGTTCTCACGTAACTCCGCCAGGGCATCGGGGTCGCTGTACACAGCCGGGCTCGCAAACCGTTCATGGAGCTGGGCCAATTCCGATTCGCGCTCGATGACCATAGCTTCGAGTTCGTCGATGGACTCGATGCCATCAGGTTTGACGTGGACGGGGTGCGTTGGAGCTGCGACCTAGACTCGTACGGCTGCGAGCGTACCGGGGCCGACGCGGCCGGTGAGGGCGACCTTCTGTCTCCGGACGGTCGCCGGAACGTCATTGTGCGAGACCACGACATATACGTCCGGTCCACCAACGACGGGTCAGAGCTGCGGCTTACCCACGACGGCCGGCCCTACCACGACTACGCTACCAGGCCGGAGTCATACACGTCGGCGGTAACGGACCGGCTGAGTGGAAAGACCCTTGAGCCGCTCGCCGCCTGGTCGCCCGACTCCCGTAAGCTGGTCACTCACCGTCTCGACCAGCGAGAGGTGGATAGCCTGCACCTGGTCCAGTCCGTCGGGGTCGAGAGAGGCCCGCGGCCCGTCCTGCATTCCTACAGGTACGCCCTCGTGGGAGACGAGCATGTGCCCGTGGCCGAGATGGTCATACTTGACACCGACGACGCTACGAGAGTGGAGTCGGACTGCCCACCGGTCCTATGCCCCCTCTTTTCTCCATTTCAACGCCAGAGGGTCTGGTGGTCGGTAGACGGCAGCCGGGTGTACTTTCTCGACCAGGACCGCGACTTCAAGTCTCTGCGGCTGATGGCCCTCGACGCGAATTCGGGCGCGTGTCGGGTGTTGATAGAGGATCGGGCCGAGACCCCCCTGGACCCCAACCTCTCCGAGTACCTCTTCGGGCGTCCCAACGTCCGCGATCTGTCGAAGGGCGAGATCGTCTGGTTTTCGCAGCGCGACGGGTGGGGCCACCTGTACCTGTACGACGATACCACCGGCGCGCTGAAGAACCGGATCACCGGCGGGGACTGGGTCGTCAGAGACATCCTTCATGTGGACGAGTCGGACCGGGAGGTCTTCTTTACCGGCGGGGGCCGAGAGACGGGACGCAACCCGTACTATCGACACCTGTACAGGGCGTCCCTGGACGGGTCTGACGTGGAGCTGCTGACCCCCGAACACGCTGACCACGAAATCAGCTTCGCACCGGACGGCCTCCACTTCTTCGACACCTATTCGAGGGTCGACTCGCCCCCGGTGTCGGTGCTACGAGCCAGGGACGGCACCCTGGTCTGCGAGCTGGAGCGGGCCGACGTAGCTGCCCTATATGGCCTGGGATGGACCGCGCCTGAGCCGTTCACCGTCAAAGGCGCCGACGGCCATACCGACCTGTACGGGATGTTCTATCATCCTTCAGACTTCGACCCTGACCGAGAATACCCCGTGGTCGAGCACATCTACCCCGGGCCTCAGCACCTGCGCACTCCGCAGGGCTTTAGACATGTGGTGGAGGATGGGGCCAGGGCGCTGGCCGAGCTTGGCTTCATCGTCGTAACCATCGACGGCGTCGGCACACCCCTGCGCTCCAAGGCGTTTCTCGATGAGTCGTACGGCCGGTTGGAGACCGCCGGCGGACTGGCCGACCACGTAGCCGGCTTAGGCCGGCTTGCGGCCGAGCGACCCTATATGGACCTCGACCGCGTCGGGATATTCGGCCACTCCGGGGGAGGATACGCCACCGTCCGGGCCATGGTGACGTATCCGGACTTCTACAAAGCCGGAGTGTCGTCGGCGGGCAACCACGACCAGCGTGTCTACGTGGCGGGATGGGGGGAGCGTTACATCGGACTCCCTGACCAGACGGACTATCACGAACAGGCCAACCCCAACTTCGCCGAGAAGCTGAAGGGCAAGCTGCTGCTTGTCTACGCCGACATGGACGACAACGTTCACCCGGCCGGGACGGTCCTGCTGGTAGACGCCTTAATAAAGGCGAACAAGGACTTCGACCTGCTGCTCCTGCCGAACCGCAACCACCTGTACGTCGACGACCCGTACCTGACCAGGCGCCGATGGGACTTTTTCGTCCGGCACCTGCAGAACGCAGAGCCGCCCGAAGGATACGAGATTACAGGACCCAGTGAAGGAGACTCTCGTGGCTAGTGCCGGAATAAACGAACGAGCCCTGGAGGTCCACCGCAGCGCCATCGTGTACGACGCTGTCTGCCCGCTCGCTCAACAAGAGGCGACCCTGGACGACCTGATCAAGGGCGGCGTAACGGTGGTCGCACCTACCATCGGCGGCCCGCGCGGCCTCGAAGATGCGATGGCGTCCATAGGCATGTGGTATGAACGCCTGAGAAGACGCTCGGACGAGCTGCTGCTGGTAACCAGGGCCGAAGACATGCGGCGCGCCAAAGATGAGGGTAAGCTGGGCATCATCTTCCACCTCCAGGGCACGGCGCCAATCGGCAGGGACCTGAGTCTGGTGGAGGTCTTCTATCGCCTTGGAGTCCGCATCATGCAGCTGACCTATAACGTCAAGGACTTCGTTGGCGATGGCTGCGAGGAGCCGGGGGACGGGGGCCTGAGCGACTTCGGGAGGAAGCTGGTCCAGGAGATGAACCGCGTCGGAATGCTGGTTGACCTGTCCCACACCGGCTACCGCACGACCATGGAGGCGATGGAGGTCTCGGAGGCCCCGTGCGTCTTTTCCCACTCCAACTGCGCGGCGATATTGAGGTCCAACCGCAATATCAGGGACGACCAGATAGCAGCGGTCGCGGCGGGGGGTGGGGTCGTCGGGGTGACCGCGTTTCCAGGGTTCGTAAGCAAGACGAGGCCGCAACCGACGAAAGGCGAGCTGCTCGCCCATTTCGACCACCTCGCCGAGGTTGCCGGCATCGACCACATCGGCTTCGGGTCCGACTACTTCGAAGGACAGGACCCCTACGTGACCCCGGAGGAGGCCGACAGGGTCTACCGGACCTGGATCGACTCGGGTAGCTGGAAGCCCGAGACCTATGCGCCTCCGCCGTACGTCTATCCTGAAGGGATCGAGACACCCGACAGGCTAGCCAACCTCACCCGAACGCTTGTTGAGCACGAGTACTCAGACGCCGACGTGCACAAGATCCTCGGGGGCAACTTCATGAGGGTCTACCGGGAGGTCTGGAAGTAGCCGGGGGCCGCTGAACCTCAGACCCCACCGACCCGCCTTCGCCTGACTTGGCTCTGTTTACATCGTCGCGGTCGGGGGATTCGTAAGTCCCGACAAGTCGGGACTTGCGCGGGGGTCTGGGGGTGCCCCC
>JADFHV010000255.1 GCA_022566975.1 Chloroflexota bacterium | reverse complement strand
CAGGCGGCCAGCTCGTCGCGGTTGCGCTCCAGCCAGGCGACGTTGATGCTGATACGCTCCAGCGACTGGCGGATCGACCGCTCCGCCGCGGGCGTCGGGTGGTCTCGGAAGAACCGCTCCACATCGTCGCGCTTCTCTTGCGAGGTGAAGGCCGACGTAATCGACACCAGCGACATCAGCCCGAATCCGCCCTCGCCATACCGCCTGTCGAACTCAGCCCAGTTGTCCTTCAGGAACTCCCACGCAAGGTCGCGTCCCAGGCGGTTTCGCGCGACGGTGTGCAATACGCTGATGGTATCGTGGACCCGCACGTCGTCGGAGAGCGACCTCTCGAGCGTCTCGGCTAGGAGCCCCGGCTGCTCGAAACGGCCCAGCGCCATCAGCAGCCGGACCTTCTCCTCGGCCAGATCGGTGGCCTTCTGGAGCTCCCATATCGTGTCGTAGGTCGAGCGGTCACCCGTCCTCGCCGCGATCCCAAAGACCACGCCGCGGATGTCGGCGATGACGCTCGCCCGGTCGTCGACATACCTGGAAAACCGCCCCTTGCCCTCGCGCAGCGTGGCCTCATCCCCATAGCCCGCCAGCTGCGACAGCACGGTGCTGCGAAGGAGCGCGTCCATCTCCCTCTCTCCATCCCGAGAGTCCCAGCCTATTTGGGCTCCGATGGGCTGGAAGATAGCCCGGCCGAAGGCCTGGAACCCCACGTAGGAAGGCTCGTCCCAGAGGAGCATGTCCACGGCGCCCAGGTTCGTCGCGAGGTCGCCGCACACAGTCGCGTCCGTTTCGTTCACGTAGGCCTGCGCGATGTCCAGGAACCGGACCGCCGGGATGTGCCCCGCCCTGGCTAAGGCGTAGGTGTCGTTCTGGATGCCCAGGCGGTCGGCCGGCGGCAGCGCCAGGTCTCGTATGGGCGCCTGGAGCCGCTCCAGCTCCTCGGGCGGGTACTTCACCCTGTAGAAGCCGGTCTGGAGAGGGTTCACCTTTATCCACCCGTCGGCAGGCCCTCTAAAAAGGATCGTGGTCTCGGTACCCTCCATCAGCGCTGAGGCCGCGCGTGCATCTCTGGCGTTCCCGACCCTGATCGGGACCTGCCATGTCGTGGCGTCGTCGTCGCCCTCGCCCTCGCTCAGGATGTCCTCGTACATGAACCTCTTCTGAGTCAGGGCCACGGCGATGGCATCAGACGCGCGGTCCACCCGGACATCCACTGCAGGATAGCCCGTCTGCTTGGTCCACGTGTCCATGATGGCGCCGACCGGCCGGCCGGACGCTGCGCCAAGCGCTGCCCACAGGTCCTCCGTCCGCGCGTTGGCGTACTCGTGTGCGGCAAGGTAATCGTGGAGGCCGCGCCGGAACGGCTCCTCCTCGAGAAAGTCCTCAAGCATCCTGAGAATGGACGCCCCCTTGCTGTAGCTGATGGCGTCGAACAGCTGCCCGATCTCGGCCGGGTTGCTCACCTCCTGCTCGATGGGGTGCGAGCTCTTGAGCCCGTCCAGGCTCAGCCCGCGGTTGGTGTCGTTGGAGACGAACTGCGTCCACGTTTCCCACTCTGGGAAGAGCCGGTCGACGGCCTTGTCGCCCATCCATGACGCGAAGCTCTCGTTCAGCCAAAGGTCGTCCCACCACTCCATGGTCACCAGGTCGCCGAACCACATGTGGGCCATCTCGTGGGAAATTATCGCCGCGACCCTCTGCCGGGCCGCCACCGAGCTGTTGTCCGGGTCCACCAGCAGAGCGATCTCCCGGTACGTGATCGCGCCCCAGTTCTCCATGGCGCCCGCGGAGAAATCTGGGATCGCCAGATGGTCGAGCTTGGGGAGCGGGTAGGGCATGCCGAAGTAGTCGTTGAAGTACGCCAGCAGGTCAACGGAGACCTCAAGGGCGAAGCGGCACTGCTCCTCCTTGCCCCGGGTGGCCCACACTCGGACCAGCGTGCCGCCGTCGGCCTCCTGCTCAACGGAAGTGAGGTCGCCGACGATGAAGGCCAGCAGGTACGTCGACATGACCGGCGTCTCTTCGAAGCGTACCGATTTCACGCCGGAGCGGACCTCCGTCTCACTGGCCACCGGCATGTTTGAGACGGCCTCCAGTTCGACAGGCACGACGAGGGTCACATCGAAGGTCGCCTTTGTCGACGGCTCGTCCCAGCACGGGAAGGCCCGCCGGGCGTCGGTGGCCTCGAACTGGGTCGTGGCCAGGTATCGCTCGTTGCCGTCGACGTCGGTGTAGCGGCTGCGGTAGAACCCGCGCAGCCTGTCGTTGAGCTCCCCGGTGAACTCCAGCTCCAGGCGAGCTCTCCCCGTCGGTATCGCGTCTTCAAACTCGAAGGTAACGGTCTCCGCCGTATCGTCGAAGGTTGTCGCCTGAGGGGCCACCGTATTGCCGTTGCTGGACGTCATCCGGCACGTCTGGATGTCCAGCTCGATGGCGTTGAGCGTTAACGACGACGTGGCCTCGACCACCTCGACCTCTATCGTCTCTTCGCCCTTGAACGTGAACGTCTCGAGATCGGGCTCCAGCATCAGCCGGTAGCCTACGGGCTTCACGTTGCTCGGCAGGGTCGCTGCCCCTTGTTCGGTCATACCTCTACCTCTGTTCGTTCCCACGTCTAACTCGGAATCTTACGTATCCGTTCGTCTTCGTAGGGGCGGGTTTCAAACCCGCCCCTACGAAGGGTGGTGTAGGAGATGGGCGTGAACAGCTCCTTTGGGGCCCTAGCGCGATTTGGTCCAAGGGTATGTGGCGCTGCTAGCCGACATTCCCCATATCAAGCTACCTGGGCCCAAGCAACCCACCATCCTCGACGAGAGCCATAGTAGTTTCACTCACGAATGCCGTCAACCACCCAATCAAGCTCACAAAACCATCTGGCGGCGTCGTGAGCTGGCGTTTGATGGGCAGCGGTGGTGGCGTTCACTACGCGTGCACTCCCTCGCCTCGCAGACACGTGATCTCTAATGTCGGCGAAAGGCAGCCCGCCGTTGCGGTCCAGGTGGAGTAGCTCAGCCCGAAGCAAAGCCGCGAGCCATTCCTTGCCACGAAAACAGTAGAACAGTAGCATAGGAGACCTGCCGAACAGCCGCTGGTGGAGTACGAGCAGTTCGTAAGGAAGCGCATTGAGAGTCCGCGTTCTTGGCGCCCACAATCTGGAGACGGGGCAGGCAAGACATACCTGCTTTCTCATAGATGGGGTCTTGGGTATCGACGCTGGGAGTCTGGTCAGCTCGTTGAGCCTGGTCAGCAGGGTGAGATCAGGGCCCTGCTGATCACCCACGAGCATTTCGACCACGGCCGTGATATACCCACGCTTGGGCTGACCACCATGGGCAATCCAGAGCCCATCCACGTCTACGGCCTTTCCGCGACCCTGGAGAGCGTGCACGCCCATCTTCTGGACGGTCTGGTCTACCCTGACCTCACCAAGGAGTTGAACGACACGCCTCCCAGGTTTCGGCCCCATAGCGTCGAACCTGACGTCGCGTTCGAGACGTTGGGGTACACGGTGAAGCCCGTAGCCGCGTCCCACACAGTGCCGGCGGTCGGCTACATAGTCAAGTCCCCCTCCGGCCGCTGCGTAGCTTATACGGGCGACACCGACGGCGACCTGCTGCCGAT
>JADFHV010000254.1 GCA_022566975.1 Chloroflexota bacterium | reverse complement strand
GGTGGTATGAACCCTGGATGCCCCGCAGCGACCGGTTGAACTGCGGCATGACGTAGCGGGCGAACAGCTCCAGAGACCTGTACCACTTCTCGGTGGACGTCCACTCCAGCGTTAGCATGAGCAGGGCGCCGAAGCCCCCACTCTCCTCCTGGAGGTCCTTGATACGCCGCACGCAGTGGTCCGGGTCGCCGATGATCCACCCTCGCTGCCGTACGACCTGCTCGAAGGTGATCTCCTCCTCCGGCTGACCGGGGTAGGCCTCGTAGGTGGACTTGCCCCCTGCCTTGAACGGGTAAGAGCGCAGCTCGTGCATCGCTCCCTCGGCGACATCCTCATACGCCTGCTCGTTGGACTCCGCCACGTAGACCGGGAGGTTGCCCAGGCTCCAGTCGTCCCGGCTGACACGGTGGCCCGCCTCGGTGGCAATCTGCTCGTACGACTCCCACTGCTGGCCCAGCGGCATAGCGCCGGGCAGGGTGAAGACGCCGGATATGACGGGCAGGCCACGCTCGGCCGCCACGCGGATGCTGTTGCCACTCCCGGAGCTGACCGTGTACACAGGCAGGTGAGGTTGCTGGTACGGCTTGACCTGGACCTCCATGCCCTTTATCTGCCAGTAGTCACCCTCGTACCAGACCAGGCCCTCCTCCCGGTAGAGCTTCAGGATGATGTCCAGGGACTCGTTCATCATCGGTCGGAGCTCGCGCGGGTCAAGGTCGAAGAGCTGCATGTCCGGCCCCAGGACTCCCGGGCCGCAGCCCAGCATGACCCGGCCATAGGTCAGGTGGTCCAGGAACGCCATGCGCTCGGCGACGTGGAAGGGATGGTGATACGGGAGGTTGACGACCGCCGTTCCCAACCGTATCCGCTTGGTCCGGGTCGCCGCAGCAGCCAGAAAGATGTCGGGCGCGGGAATGGTCTCCCACCCGCCGGAGTGGTGCTCGCCTACCCAGAACTCCTCGAACCCGAGACTTTCGGCATATTCGATAAGCTGAAGGTCCCGCTCGAACGCCAGCGTCGGGTTGTCCCTGACCGAGTGCGCCGGCATCATGAAGAATCCGAAGCGCAACGACGTCCTCCTCCGTGTCCGATCGCCAGCGACGTGGCCTGGCCCCAACGTGTCCACCCAACTTGTCCAACTGGAGGCCTCGCCACGGGAGGCCGATTATATCACCGCACCACCCGGCCCTCAAACACCCGCATACGCCTCCGTCTCGGAATTACAATGTGGACCCCTTTGACGGTTCCTGAATCTCGGAAGGGCGGGTTTGAAACCCGCCCCTACGAAGACGGTAGACCGTTGTCATTCCGAGGAGCCCAGCCGGACTGACGGGTGCGGAACACGTCCGGGGCGACGAGGAATCTGGAGCGGGGGGCGACCCAGCGCCGGGTCCGATATCCCCCTCTGCCCCAGGTTCCTCGTTGGGACTCGTCCGGGTGAAGGTTGACACCCGGCGGCGACCGCATTAGGCTGCGGGCACCCCCGGGTCGGAGAAAGCCCGGCCCCTGTCGGTAGAAGCCCCCAAGTCGAAGCCCCCCAAAAGGAGTCTGCCATTGTCCAACACTACCAGCGTTGTAATCGTGGGCGCGGGTCACAACGGCCTTGTCGCCGCCGGGTACCTGGCGCGGGCCGGGCTCGACGTGCGGGTGCTGGAGCGGAGGGATGTCGTCGGCGGCGCCGCCGTGACCGAGGAGTGGTTCCCGGGCTACAAGATCTCGACCTGCTCGTATGTCTGCCACATCCTCCAGAAGAAGGTCATCGACGACCTTGAGCTGCGTCGGTACGGGTTCCACGTTTACACCATCGACCCCTCGAAAATCCAGCCCTTCCCCAACGGCAAGATCGTACGGGTCTGGCACGATGACCAGCGGACCGCGGAGGAGATTCGAGCGGTGTCGCCTCACGACGCCGACGCCTGGGGCGACTGGGCGGAGTTCTGGCACCGCGCCGTTCGGATACTCAGCGACTACTACCTGACGCCGCCGCCCAGCCTGGCCCAGCTCACCGAGAGGTTTCGGCAGGAGGGCGAGGAAGAGCTCCTGGAGACGCTCCTGACCGTCCCGGTGAAAGACATCATCGACCGCTACTTCGAGTCGGACGAGATCAAGACCTTGGTCAGCACGGGCGCGCTCGACATGGGAGACATAAGCGCGCCGGGCAGCTCGTATATGACGGCCTTGTACAGGTACAGCGCGTACCGGGACGACACCGAGAACTATGGCATCGTGCGAGGAGGCATGGGGGGGATCACCCAGTCGATGGCGCGCTCGGCGGAGGCGCGTGGCGTGTCCATAAAGACCGGCGCCGAGGTCAAGCGCATCCTGACCCACAACGGCAGGGCCACGGGCGTGGAGCTGGCCGACGGCGAGGTCCTGGAAGCCGACGTGGTGGTATCCAACGCGGACCCGAAACGGACCTTCCTCCAGATGCTCGACTCAGCCGACCTGGACGACGACTTCGTCGATGACGTGCGGGCCCTGAAGACCGAGTCGGCCTCGATAAAGTTCCTCTGCGCCCTCAGGGAGCTGCCCGACTTCTCGGCCTACCTCGGCTCGGAGTACGATCCCAAGAATCTAGCGATGATAGCGATCTGTCCCTCGCCAGACTATGCGGAAAAGAGCTGGGACGACGCCACGAGCGGTCGGGTGGCCGAGACACCCATCATCCAGGTCCAGATTCCGTCCGTGTACGACAAGACCGTGGCCCCCGAGGGGCATCACGTCATGTCCATGTGGGTCTACTACCAGCCCCCCCACCTGAGGGAAGGGTCGTGGGCCGACATCCGCCAACAAGTGGGCGAGGACCTGATCGACCGGGTGGCCCAGTACGCGCCCAACCTGAGGGACGCCATCATCGACTGGACGCTGCTGACTCCCGAGGACATCGAGGCCCGGATCGGGCTGACCGACGGCAACATCCGCCATGTGGACATGGTCCCCCAGCAGATGATGTCACGACGGCCCCTGCCGGGGTGGTCGGACTACCGGACGCCCGTGCAGGGCCTTTACCTGTGCGGCGCCGGGACCCATCCAGGCGGCGAGGTGACGGGCGCGCCCGGCCACAACGCCGCCCACGTGATCCTCGAGGAGCTGGGCCTCGCGGGCTGACTTGCATCTGTCATTCTGAGCGCGCCTCACGTGTCATACCGTCCGGCAGTCCCCGTATCATTCTGAGCGGCAGGCCCCGTGTCATTCTGAGCGCAGCGAAGAATCTAGCCCCAGGAGCCACGAGTTTCGGTTCTTGTCGTCTTTCAAACGGAATGCGAGCGGCACCGTATTGTAGGGGCGGCTTCGCGAAGCACCCAACGTTATTCCCCACGAAATCCACACCACTCTGGACCGGCCATAGCTTCAGATCTGGCGTAAATAGCTAAGATGAGTTGACCCATTACTGTATCTCTGATAGCATCGGCCTGAGGCGGCGCAGGATGCGCCGAGCGAGCGGCAAGGATGCCGCAAAAGACCTCATGCTTTAGTAAGGAGGCTGACGGTCATGGCCATTCAAATGGGATTTGGGCCGGGTGACTTCGATGCGAAAACCTGGCGTTCCGTCGCGGCGGAATTCATCGCTACCGGGCTGTTCGTGTTCCTCGGCACCGGCACGGTCGTCGCTGTGCAAGCGACCGTG
>JADFHV010000253.1 GCA_022566975.1 Chloroflexota bacterium | reverse complement strand
GCATCCACTTCATGCCAGGTCTGAATCTCAGGCTCCCCCGCCACCCAGCACAGACAGACTAGGCGCCCGTCCCTCATGGACAGGAAGTCAACCAGGCCGCGCTCGACGCTTCTGAGGAGGATGCCGCGCTCCACGATGGCGTGGGCGTCGGTCACGGTTCCGAGCTGAATGACCAGGTCAGGATGTCAACACTGGCAGTCGCTCCGTTTACTCCCCCTGATGTGAACCCTACCCAAGGCTTTTCCATCCTCCAAGGTCACAATGCTCGCAATCTTGGCGGGACTTAAACAAACCCCTTTCGCCAGCCAGGCTCTACGGAGTGATCCTTACGGATATCCGTGATTTTCTGAAACTTCCGATCGAACGGCGAAGACGCTACAACAGGGCCCTCAGGGAGCTCACCAGACCTCCATCCAACACCTGATCTCTCGGCTTCCACAGTGTCCGATTTTTGCTGGTTACCAACAGATAAGCCTGTTGCATAATTCATTTCCGCAGTGGCTCGACGACAGCCTTCTCGATCAACACCTCTCGTCCTAGGCGATAACCCTTAACCTTCCCTTTCTTTATCCAGCGCCATAAGGTGCCCTTACTCACACCCAAAGCCTTCTCTGCCTCCGCATAGGTGTATAGCTCAGAAGGCCAGTTCGCAATTAAATTCAACCCAGACACCTAGCAGATCTCCTTAAACCAGGTTTACTCTCGAACGAGAGAGGGACTGGCTTTCCCGAAAAAGGAAGGGAAAGCAAGGCCCTTTTCTTTTTTGGTCAAAAAAGGGGCCAGTGGAAGGAGGTTGAATCTTCCACCGGCCAGACGTGGGGAGTGCAGGTTTGCTGCCGGGGAGCCTAACGATCTTCCAGCAGAGGGTTCGATCCCCTCACTCTCCACTCCCCCAGTATACCCATGTGGCCTGCGGATTGCTAACGACGAAACCCGTAACCTGCAGTGACATGTCGATAGGATTGTCGTCCTGCATCGCTTAAATATGCAACAGCCTTAGCTGATGCAGGCAGGATTCTTTGAATGCAACGGAGGGGCGGTGCAGGGCCGCCCCTACTCGGAACGACAACGGCGGCGCGCCGCCTTCACTCCACTGCTATGAGAGCCCCTTCCTCCGACGTCAGGTACAGCGTGCCCCCGGCGAATACGGGAGTCGAGGTGATGGGCTGTCCCATATCGAGCTGCCATATTGTTTGGCCGGTAGTAACGTCGACGGCATGGAGACGGCCGCTCATGTCGCCGACATAGAGCGTTTCGCCCGCCACCGAGGGCGACGCCACCACTCTGTCGTCGGCGTGGAACGTCCATAACGGCTCCCCATTGCCACTGTCGACCGCGAACACGCCGCCTGAGCGCGACGCCACGAAAACCCGTCCGTCAGCCACCACCGGCGCCCCAACGAAACTCTGATCTCGCTCGAGGAATGCCCAGAGGAACCCCTTTTGAGGTGGTATTGAACCGAAAACCCCCCAGACCCAGAGCTGCGTCCTGGCCCAGCGGGCGACCTTCTCGAAGGGCAGAAGCCTCTTCCGCCAGTCGATGGCTCTCAGGACGCCAGCGGTGTCGGCTACGTAGAGCCTGTCTCCATCAAGCGTTGGGGCACCCTCGACCGCACTGGTTAAATAGTCCAGGCGGCCCTTGGCCGTCCTCACGCCTATGACGTAGACGTGGCTGTCCCGGGAGTTTACAGCGACGACCCTATCGTTTACCACCGGACCCGATGACACGCGGCCGCCGGTGGAGTAGCGCCAGCGCTTGCTCCCGGTAGCGGCGTCCAGGGCGTACACACTATCGTCCTCGGAGCCGACGTAGAGCACGCCGTCGTAAACTGCCGGAGAGGACAGAATCGCACCGCCAGCCTGGAAGGTCCACTGCTCCCGACCGTCATCCTTGCCGAGAGCGACGATCCTACCGTCTCCCGTCCCGACGAAGACCGACTCACCGGCCAAGGCGGGCGATGAGAGTATTTGTGTGCCCGTCTCATGCTCCCAGACCGGTCGGCCCGATTCGGCGTCCAGGGCCAGCACCCGGCCGTCGCCCGTGCCCAGGTAGACTCGGCCTCCCGCTACCGCCGGCGAGCCAAATATCGACGCCCCAGCGTCGAACCGCCACTTCACCACGCCCTTCAGCTCACCCGCGGCGTCCACGGAGCCGGAATGGGCCGGATCGTGGTGGGCCATCGGCCAGTCTCCTGGACCGGCTATTGCACTTATGTCGGACTCGGGCGAGGGAAGAAAGCGCGCCGTCCCCAGGTTCCTGTAGGCCAGCCACGTACCCAACACCAGGACTAGCAGGACTACCACACCGAGGCGACGCAGACGGCGCCTAATGCGCGCAGAGCCTCTTCCGCCGTCCTGCCCAGTGCTCGATCTACTCCCCATACGCCCATGGTAGTCTAATCGTCTCCCCCGGCGGTACCGATGTCGGACCAGCGACGTCAGATTGAACCACCAGCGGCCTAGTGGTAGCATGGCCGGCAACACAGCAAAGAAGGAGGGTGACATGGACTGGGACATGGATGTCGTCAAAAGGGAGTTACGCGGGCCGGCCGCTCTGGTAATGGCCCCGTTCAATCCGGACCTGAGCCTGAACGTCGAGGCCCTTGAGGCCAATATCCGATATATGCTGGACCGCGGACTCAGAACGGGACAGGGGTTCGTGATATGTCCGTGCGGCACAGGCGAGTACCTGGCCCTCTCTCAGGAGGAGCACCAGCTCATGGTCCGTGCCGCCGTAGAGGTGACAGACGGACGGCTGCCGGTGGTGGCGGGAGTTGGCGGCGTCAACCTGGACGAAGTGGTCCAGCGGGCCCGGAATGCCCAGGCCGTGGGCGCACGGTACACGATGATTGCACCTCCGTTCTACGACGCCATAGACCAGGACGGCATCTATGAATGGTACCGCCTCCTGTCGGGATCCCTGGACATGGGCATCGTGGTATATGACCAGTCCTGGCGGGTCGGTCTCGGGACCCAGCTTGGGATCCCCCTGATCGAACGGCTGGCGGGACTTGACAACATCGTGTCACTGAAATACGGCAGCCCCAACATTATGGAGGACACCGTAGTCGCCCTTGAGCGCTTCTCGGACCGATTCGCCTTCATCGACAACTCCCTCGCTTACACCGCGGGCCTATCCCACATGCACGGGGCCACGGGCTTCATCTCCGGCCCTTCCTCCTGGTGGCCCGAGTTCGAGCTCCAGTTCCTCCGCTTGTTGGAGGAAGGCGAATATCGGGACGCAGACCGCTGGCACGCCCGGATAGCGCCGTATATGGCCTGGTTCCACGGCGAGTTCTGGTCCGCTCCCCGCTTCTTCCACGGCGCCGCCATCATAAAGGCGTCGATGGAGTATGTGGGCCTGTACGGTGGGCCCCTGAGGCCGCCGTTCCGCGCCATGACCGACGAGGAGAAGCAAGACCTTTACGAGGTCATGGGTGGCATGGGCGTGAAAGCAGCCGCCTTCGCAGCAACGCCAGCGGACTGACATGAAGCTAGAGCTGGAAGGCAAGGTCGCACTGGTAACCGGCGGAAGCGAGGGCATAGGCCGGTTCACCGCCGCGACGCTGGCGCGGGAAGGCGCCAGCGTCGTTATCTGCGCGAGGCGACCAGACGTCCTTGAGCGTGCCGCCTCCGAAATGAGGGAGGAGACCGGCGGGGATGTCACGGGCGTACAAGCAGACGTCA